>JAGMZX010000012.1:0-6416 GCA_018005585.1 Candidatus Hydrogenedentota bacterium
ATGTGACTCGTTTATTTGGCCGGCGCGGAACAGGTATAATGCTGATTCCTGAAACACATGTGCGGCAGGGCCTCCCCCGGCGAAAGAACGTCTGCGTCCGCGCGATGCAGCGGCGGGAAGCGGCCCGGCAGGTTCTCCTGTCCCCGCCCGTGAAGAAAAACGCGGGCGCGAACGTCTGGAAGACATCAGCGGAAGCATCCATCCAACAAGAAGGGTAATATATGACCGGGCAACGTTTCTTTGTCGTGTTTCTGGCCGTGCCTTCACTGATTTCGGGCATGGCGGCGGCTATTCAGGACCCGAATCAATCCACGTGGGAACTGCGGGACCGGTACACCTTCGACGGGCCCAATGGCGCGTTGCTCTATTTCGATGACAACGCGGAAATCCGGTTCCTGCTGCCGGACAAGACGTGGGCGCTTGCGCGCGCGAATTTCTCGATTGAACTGGCCGACGGCGTCTCGATCGACTCGCGGAATCTGAACAACAGCCGGCCCGACCGCACGCCGTTCGAAGGCCCCTTCGGCAAGGGCACGCACTATAACGTGCATTTCCAGCCGCAGCACGGCCTCACGTTCATTCACCGCATTGCGGCGCTGAACGAATACCCGTTCAAGCTCATCGAACTGTCCATCCAGAACACAAGCGATGCGCCCATCACCATCACGCGCGTGCTGCCGCTGACCATCGGGCCGGGCGGCGTGCCCAACGTGGACGGCCAGACGCGCTTCAAGGCGCGGCACATCAACGTGCGCGGCGGCATGCCGGTGTATTCGCCCCAGACGCCCGCGCTGGCCGCCATATTTCATTTCCCGAGCAGGTCGCTGTGCCTGGCGTTCGGCGTGCTGCCATTCAGCGAGGCGCAATCCGGCGTCGCGTTCGTTTCTGAAAACGACGCCTGGCAGGGCAGCATCTCGTGCAGCTACAGCCCCGGCATGACGCTCAAGCCGGGCGAGACGCTGCTCGTGCCGCCCATCTTCTTCAATCACACGCTTACCGTGCCCGCACGCATCGATATGTACTACTCGTGGGCGTTCAGCAACGTGCCCCGCGGAAAGTGGAATGACCCCGCGCCGCCCGCCTGGACAACCGTGGCCGGCGATGCCTCCCTCGACGACCTGGTCGGTGCCGCGCAGGCGTGGGCGCCCGTGGGCGTTACGCACGCGCTGATCCCCGCGCAGTGGGAGCGCGTGCCCGGCTCGTTCGAGGGCGCCGGGCCTCGGTATCCCAAACGGATTGGGCAGGCCGCCGAGGCTTTGCGCGGCGCCGGAGCCAAGCCCGGCATCACGGTGGACCCGCTCGCCGCGCAGGGATTGGAGGACCGCTGGACGGTCCGTTCGGCGGAAGGGCAGGCGTGGGTCAACCCGGCGGTCCCGGAGGCGCGCGCGGCGGCCATCGGCCGGTTGCGCGAATTGGCGAAGTCCGGCTTCCATTTCCTCGTGATTCAGCCGTCCGGCGTGCCGGACCCCGTGCTCGCGCAACTGAACCTCACGCGAGCCGAGGCCGACCGCATCGCGTTTCAGATAGCGGAGGAAGCGGCGGACGGGTTGCCGGTGTTCCCGAGTTCCGCGGGCGTGGTGCCCGCGGAGTTGGACGCCTGGCTCGACGCGGCCGCGGCCTCGACCCGCATGGGCGAGTATGCCGTCTCCTCCGCGCCGGTCCGGTTCGACGCGGGCGCCGGCGCGCCCAATGAGGCTACCGCCACGGCCATGCGCCTGTGGCGGGGCCCCATCGAGTTTGTGGGGCGGCCCGGCGGCGATATGCGCGCTGTTCTCCGCGCCGTGCTCTCCGGGGAGCGGATTGCGGCGCGGCCCGTGGATTTCGCGGCCCAGGGGCCGAAACTGTGGCAAATTCACGCAAGCAGCGCGGAAAGCGGCTATCTCGGCGACGCCGTGCTGGCGTTTCCCGGGGCCGCTGCGTGGAAGCTGACCGACCTCGACGTGGCGGATAACGGGCCCGTGGCGCTTTGGCGGCCTTCGGACGGCGCACTGGTCTCGACCGAGGCCGAGCCGGTGCCCGCCGCGGCGCAATTCACCCTCTACGGCGTGACACCGGTCCAAGAGCGGCCCAGTTTCATGGGCGCGAGCGGCGACCTGGGGCTGTTCCTCAAGGATGTGGCGGGCCTGACATGGGATGCGCAGAAGAACGTGCTGCGGGGCCGCATCGGCGGCACCTTCGAGGGCACGGCCACGGCCTACGTCAACGTGCCGGCGGGCTGGGCATTTCGCGGCGGCCGCGCGGGCGGCGATCCGGTGCGCCGCAAGGTGGAAGGCAATTGCCTTGCCTTTGAACTGCGCAGCGGCGCGGCGGATTTCGAACTGGAATTCGCGCGGAATTGACCGTCCGCGCGCTTGCGATGCCGGCGCCGCCGTCCGCAGGGTGGCGCGGGCACGGGCCTATCGTATAAGCTGCTGTCTCAGAGGGGCGCCGGCCTCCGCCCCGGTGCCCGGTGCGCCCGCGCGAAGACCCGGGGAACGCGGAAAAACGCCATGTATGCCGGATATCTGGGATTAGGCCGCCGCACGCGCAACGCCAGAAGACTGATCCAGGTGCTGCACGTGCTCGTGCGCCACGGCTTCGCGGACCTGTTGCGCCGGGCGGGCTTCCATCGCAGCCTGCCCGCGCGGCTGCTGCGCCGCGTGAAGCTGCTCGAAGCCCCCGCGGGCGAACCGGCCACGTTCGGCGTGCGCCTGCGCGCCGCGCTGACGGAACTCGGCCCGAGCTTCATCAAGCTGGGTCAGGTCATGAGCACGCGCCCGGACCTCTTCGGTTATGAGATGTCCGCGGAGCTCAGCAAGCTGCAGGACGAGGTGCCGCCGCTCCCCTACGAGGCGATAGCCCCGGTAATCCAGGAAGCCCTCGACGCGCCGGTCGACGCGATCTTCGCGTCCTTCGAGAAGCTGCCGGTGGCCTCCGCCTCGCTCAGCCAGGTGTACCGCGCCCTGCTAAAGACGGGCGAACCGGTCGCGGTGAAGGTGCGGCGGCCCGGCGTCATGCAAATCATAGACGCGGACATCGGCCTGCTGCGCGTGGTGGCGGCGTGGCTCCACGAGCATGTGCACGACCTCGATTGGCTGGATGCGCCGGGGATCGTCGAGGAATTCGCCCGCAGCGTGCGCCGCGAACTGGATTTTGAACTCGAAGCGGGCATCATCGCGCAGTTCCAGCGCAATTTCGCGGACTACGAGGACGTCTTCATCCCCAAGGTCTATCCGGAACTGTGCGCGTCGGCCGTGCTGACCATGGACTGGGTGGACGGTGTGCGCATCGACCGCTTCGACGAGTACGAGGCGCGCAATTGCGACCGCAAGAGGCTCGCGGAACGCGGCTGCGAAATCCTGTACGACATGGTGTTCGAACACCATCTGTTCCACGCGGACCCGCACCCGGGCAACATCTTCATCATGCGGGACAACCGCTTCGCGCTGCTCGATTACGGCATGGCCGGACACCTCGAGAAGGCGGACACGGCCGTGCTCGCGGACCTGCTGCTCGCCGTGTTGCGCCAGGATTCCGCTGAGTGCCTCGAAGCGCTGATGCTGCTCACGCCGGGCATCGAGCCGAAAGACCCCGAACGGCTGCAACACGAAATCGCGGATTTCATCGCCTTCGAGGCGCGCGCCATCATCGACCGGGGCCAGGTGGCGCTCGGACTCGAACGGGCCACGGAAATCCTGCGCACGCACCGGCTCCAACTGGCGCCGCGTTTCTCGCTGTTGTTGAAGGCGCTGGCCACCATCGAGCACGTGGGCCGCAAAGCCAACCCCGATATGAATATCGTCCCCATACTGCAGCCCTATGTCGAGCGCCTCGTCGCCGGCCGGTACCGGCCCGTGCAGTTGCTCAAGGGACTGCAGCAGAACGCCTCGACCGTGCGCCGGCTGACGCAGCAGGTGCCCGACGACCTCAGCCATCTCTTCCGCCAGTTGCGGCACGGTCACTTCCGCATGCAGGTCCAGGACCCGCGCATGGCCGACCTGCCGCGCGCGCTCGAGCGGGCCGGCAACCGCATCGCCTTTGGCCTCCTGAGCGGCGGCTTGATCATCGGGTCAAGCCTCCTGGTCGCCAGCCCGCCGCCCTTGGCCCACATCGGAATCATCGGCCTTGTCGCGGCGGGGCTGCTCGGGTTTGCCCTCGTGCTGGCGGCGCTGTGGAGCAAGAAGGACTAGAACCCGCGTTTCATAAGGATACGGACGCTTGTCTACGGAAATGGTGTATCGCTCGTACGCGAAGCTCAATCTGTATCTCGACGTACTCAAACGCCGGCGCGACGGTTATCACAATATCGAGACCATTTTCCAGACCGTGGACCTGTACGATGAACTGACCTTCGCGGAGGAGCCGCGCCGCATCGCCATTACATGCAGCACCCCGGACCTCGACACGGGCGAGGGGAATCTCGTCTACCGCGCGGCGGCGTTGCTGCAGGAGCGCTTTGCCGTGCAGGCCGGCGCGCGCATCCATCTCACCAAACGTATTCCCATTGCCGCGGGGCTGGCCGGCGGGTCCGGCAATGCCGCCGCGGCGCTCGTCGCGCTCAATACGCTATGGGACTTGAGGATTGCGCCCGACAGCCTGCGCGCGCTCGCGCTGGAACTCGGGTCGGACGTGCCCTACTGCACCCTGGGCGGAACCGCGGCGGCCACGCGGCGCGGCGAGGAACTGTTCCGCCTGCCGCCCATCGCCGCCGTCTGGTTCGTGCTGGTGCATCCTCCGCTGGCGGTCAGCGCCGCCCGTACCTACAACCATCCCGTACTGACGCGCAACGAAGCGCCGGTTTTCGCCGGGAAGACCGCTCATTTCCGCCGCTGTCTGCGCCGCCTGGCCAGCGGCGACATCGCGCCCGTCATCTTCAACCGGATGGAAGCGCCGGTATTCCACGATTTTCCCCACCTCGAACGCATCAAGACCCGCCTGCTCGACGCCGGGTGCGCCGCGGCCGCCATGAGCGGCAGCGGCTCAACCCTGTTCGGGTTATGCGCCACGCGAAGGGAAGCGCGCCGCGCCGCGGAGGCCGTCTCCGAGTATCGCAGTTCCATCGTGCGCCCCGTCCCCGTCGGAGTCGAACGTGTCCGCTGAGGCGACGGTTTCGAAGGCGGTGTCCGCGCGGCTGCGCAGTTCAAACAATCCCGCCGTCAGCCGGTACACGTGGAAAGGCAGGTCCAGGATCCCCCATATGCCGTTGCCGTTCGTGGCGTTTCTCATGGCGTTCCGCTCCGCTCGAGGACGCCTGCATTGGCGCCTCGATACACAGGACGCGAAACGGCGCGGCGTATTCACGCGCGAACGGCGCCGCGCCGCCCGAAACGCCCCCCGCTTCCGTGCTTTCCACGGGTTTCCCCGGCGGCCGGCGCGGTGGACGCCCTTGAGACTTGATAGACCATATAATAGAATAGGGCTATTGTTGAACGCGACGAGTTCGTTCCGGAACGAATACCGGGCAGAACCCGATGATCCCGGACTCCGGACCTGTTTCTCGCCTCTTCACGGAGATGACCAATTGCCATGACTGCCACCGCGCATGAAACTGTCCGCTGGCGGAAGCACCTCCAGTCGGAGGTCGATGCCGCATTTCTCTATCGCGAACTGGCGCAACTCGAAACGGACGCGCACCGCCGCGGTATCTTCGAGCGGCTCGCCCTGGTCGAGGACAGACACGTCGCGCTCTGGCGGAAAACGCTCGAAGAACATGGCGCGGACGCGTCGTGCGGCCCGCCGTCGCGGCGCGCGCGGCTCATGGCGCGCCTCGGCCGCTGGTTCGGCCCCGCGTCGCTCGTTGGCATCCTCCTGCGCGAAGAAGGCGCGGAAACGAAAATATATCTCGGCTTGCACCGCGACAGCCAGCCCGGCGCGGCCAAGGACGCCGCGCTCACGCTCGCGCGCGACTCCGCGCACCACGCGCGCACGCTCCAGGAACTTGGCGGCGGCGCGGGCGAGGCCTGGCACAACATTGCGTCCGGCGGGTTCCTGCGCAACGTCGTTTACGGGTTCAACGACGGGCTCACGGCCAATTTCGGGCTCGTGGCGGGCGTGCTCGGCGCGGATTTCGCCCTGGCGCACGTCGTGCTCTCCGGCATCGCGGGCACCGTGGCCGACGCGCTGTCGATGGGCTCGTCCGGCTACTTGGCGGCGAAAAGCGAGCGCGAAGTCTACGAGCACGAGATCGCGATGGAGCGCGAGGAAATCCGGCTCATGCCCGAACTCGAACAGGAAGAACTCGCGCTCATGTACGAGGCCAAGGGCATGCGCGCCGGAGAGGCCCAAGCCCTTGCCGCGCAAGTTATGCAAAAGCCCGAACAGGCGCTCGACGAGATGGTCCGCGAAGAACTCCAGATCGGCCCCTCGCACACCTCGCCCATGCGCGAGGCCGTGATCACCGGCTCCGCCACCGCCGTCGGCGCGCTCATCCCCGTGCT
>JAGMZX010000012.1:6516-25152 GCA_018005585.1 Candidatus Hydrogenedentota bacterium
AGCCCGAACAGGCGCTCGACGAGATGGTCCGCGAAGAACTCCAGATCGGCCCCTCGCACACCTCGCCCATGCGCGAGGCCGTGATCACCGGCTCCGCCACCGCCGTCGGCGCGCTCATCCCCGTGCTTCCGTTCCTGTTCCTGAGCGGCTGGGCCGCCGCCGGTGTGTCCTTCACCATCGCCATGCTCGCCCACTTCGGCGTGGGAGCCGCGCGCAGCGTGTTCACCGGCCGCGGCATCTTCCGGAGCGGCTTCGACATGTTCGTCGTCGGCCTCGGCGTCGCCATCGCCGGATACGTCATCGGGGATTTGCTCGTCGGCCTGCTGGCATAGTCTCGCAGAGCGACTGGATCGGGGACTGCCCCGTCACGGGAAAAAATCACCGGGTCGTCGGCAAGGCCCCGGCTGTCACGCTTGTCCATATAAAGCGGATAACAAAAATAAAACTGGAACGAAAGGCCGCATCTGCCCATTCACCCGCCGCAGCGATTGGCGCCGGGGTTCAACTCGTGGCGCGAGCCGTCGGGCAACACGGCGGTTCCTCGGACGCCCTCCGGCAGCGTTGCCTGGAGCACAAAGCGGTCCCCGTTCTCCCAGCGAAGGGCGATATCGCCGTGCGGCGTCGGCACCGTACCCTCGGTCCACGCGAGCGCGCCCGGCCACGGCTGGATCAGCACCTCGGCAAAGCCCGGCGCCACCGGCTTCACGCCGAGGACCATTCTCATGAGCCGGTAGGTAGGCGTGGCGCTCCAGGCGTGGCATTCGCTGCGCGGCTCGTCCGGCGTTTCCCACCACGTGGTCGCGCCGAGGTCGAGCATGTGTTGCCACCGGTCCAAGTCGTGGATGACGTACTCCTGGCGCCCGAGCATTTCCGCGGCTTCGTGCAGGTAATGCGCGAAATAGAAGGTCGTGCCGCGCAGCGCGGGGTCGGTGAACAGCCGCTCCGCGATGCGCGCCTTGCGCGCGTCGTCCGCAATGCCGAAGAGGACGGCAAACACGTTGACGTGCTGGCTGAACGTGCGCGTGGCAATTCCGTCGCGGTAGAGGCCGGCGTCTTCGTCCCAGGCCCGTTCGAGCGCGTCGGTCACGCGCGCGGACTCCTCGCGGCAGCGCTGCGCCGTGAGCGGGTCGCCGATGAGGTCAAAGAGCCGTGCGGCGATGTCGAGGCAGCCTTTGTAATGCATCGTGCTGAGCGTGCAGTTCTCCGCGTGCGCGCCGGGCACGCCGCTCTTCTCGTAGGTCCAATCGTAGAAGTTCCAGTACGGCAGGTCCGCGATGAAACCCTGCCCGGTCTTGTGCTGCTCGTAGAAGCGCAGGATCGACGCGACCGTATGCGCGCATTCGCGCACGAGCGCCGTGTCGCCCGTGTGCCGGTTGTAATCGTCGAGCATCTGAATCCAGCACAGCGAATAACCGGGGATCACCTGGAACACGTGGTTCGGGTAGCGCGACTGGACCAGTCCCTCGGGGATGGCGGAAGCCTGCAACTGCCGGATCGCGTTGGCGGGCAGGAGCGGGTCGCCGGACGCGTAGAACGTCACCAGCACCTGAATCCGCGTGTCGCCGCCGTACTGCAGCCGCTCGTAGAACGGGCAGTCCTGGTACGTGTCGAAGGCGCACATGCGCTGCGTGTACCAGCCCATGTCCCAGATGCGGTTGAGACGCTCGTCGGAACAGCGGAACTTGCCGCGCTCGGGAAATGGGTAGCCGGTCCAGTCGTAGGCCAGCAAATGCAGCGTGAGCGGCGCGCTCGGCCGCGCGGCAATGCGGATGAAGCGGAACGTGCGGTGCAGGAACGGCTGGTAGTCCTGGCGCCCCTCGCGGAGGGTGTAGACGTCGCTCGCGCCTTCGATCCACGCGCCGTCGAGCGCGTCGCGCCGGTCTTTCTTCCGGTTCTTGGACGGCGCCTCGGCGTACATGACCTCGACGGCGTCGCCCGCCGCGCCTTCCAACGAAACGGTCACGAACCCGTTCACGAGCCTGCCCGCGTCGAGCACGGCGTAATGCGTCTCGCCGTCCGCGGGAAAGACGAGCGGCAGCGCGGCGGCAGCGTCTTCCTCGGGACGCACCAGATAGCCGAACGGCGGCGCGGCCGCATTCCCGCGCACGACGCCCGTCTGCACCACGGCACAGGCCGCCGGGGCGTGGCGCTCCGGCGCCGGGATGCGACGCGGGTACAGTTTCCAGGGCGTATAGGTGTCGCCCCGCTCGCCCCATTTCTCCGCGCGGCAGATGACTTCCGCCGCGCGCCACGCACTGTCGTCGAAGCCGCCCTGCTCGAAGCCCAGCGGGACGCCGCGCCCGTCCACGCGCTCGTACCAGAAGGCCGCGCCGTGGCCGCGCGTGCCTTCTTCGCCGCCGCCCGCATGCGCCGGGCTCACGAGCGTGCGCCATTGCCCATCCGACTTCAATTCTGGCGAATCGAACAGGAATGCGGGCTTCATGCTGCACTGAAAATAGGGGATGCGGTTCGTTTCGAGTCCCCAGAACAGGACCAGCGCCGCGATGACGTTTTCGCCCGGCTGCACCGCGCCCGAAAGGTCGAGCGTGTCGTACGCCTCGTGCATGGGGTCAAAGCGCGCCGGCCCGCGGAACGCCTCGCGCCCGTTGACGTATAGCACATATTGGCTGTCCGCGGTGACACAGGTCCGCCCGAACGACGCGGGGTCTTTCACGTCAACCACGCGCCGCACGTAGAACGCCTGGCCCGCCGCGTCCGACCGCAACTCCAGCCCCGGCCCGATCCACTGCGCCTCGAACGCGCCCGGTTTTTCCTCCATCACCACGGGACACCACTCGGCGCGCGCTGCGTTCATGAACACGATCCCTATCGCGATTTTTCCAAGACTGCATGCAAGACGCTGGCCCAAAGATGAAGACACGGCTTCGCCCTCCTCGCGGGACGTCTCCCCCGCGCCGCCTGATTATAGCGGGAAGACGCAACGTTTGCTGCGGCTGTGTATGTGGGTCACTGCGCCGCGGCGGCAAGCGCTTTTCGCAGCACGGGTTCGATGGTGTCCGCCATGCGGAGAAAGCCCACGTCGGTGGGATGGGTTCCGTCCACGGTGGATTCGTTGTCATCGCCGAACATGCCGTCGCAGGGCACGTAATACAGGCCGGGAACGCCTTCCGCGGCAAGACGGTCGAAGGCCGCCTTCAGCGCGGCGTTCTTGCCTTCGTAGGACGCCTGCGCGGCCGCGACGAACCAACTGTGTTCGTACGGCACGCACTCGACCAGTACGATTGGGGTGTCAGCATGGGCGGCGCGCAGGACGCGAACAAGGGGCTCGGTGCGCTCCGTGACCAGCTCGGGGGACAGATTAGGCCCGCAATCGATCACGTACGCGGCCACATCCAGCTGCGCAATGAGGTCGGTCACGGGCGGGTCCATTCTGCCGTTGCCGGAAAAGCCCAGGTTAATGAACGGCCGGTCGAAGCGCCGCGCAAGAATGGCCGGATAGGCCATGCCGGGGCGCGACGCGCAGCCACCCTGCACGATGGACGTGCCCCAGACGAGCACGGCCTTGGCGCGTTCCGGCGGATACGCCGGGGCCTTGCTGATTGACGCGCCAGCCTGCACGCCAATTTCGAGCGATTCGGCCCCATTATACAGCGGCAGGTACAACAGGTATTCGTGTGCGCCTTCGGGCACGCCGGAGACCAGCACCTGCTCGTTCCCGGTGGCGACTGACGGGCGGCCTTGGCCGGCCCAGCCCCAGGAACCGTCCGTACGCCGGGCGTACAGGTCCAGCCCACTCACGCCCGTGGCGGGCATGTGCGCCATGGCAAGGTCCTGCGACCGTAACGACCAGCGCGCCGACACCGACCGCGAATCCGTCACAAAACGCACGCACAGGCCCGCCGTATCGTGTCCCAGCGACCACACCGGCTCGGGCACGACGCCCTTCGCCGCCGCCGGGAGCCGGTCATAGGGGTGTTCGAGCTGCGTCCAGCCCTGTCCCTCGAGACCGAGGTCGAGCGCATTGAACCAGAACGTCGCGCCGTCCGCCGAGGGCGCGCCTCTCGACGCATCCAGCGGCTGCCCGGCCGCCATCAACGCAGGCATGACGGTCAGAAATAGAATCCAGAAGACATGTGCGGCCTTGTGACGCATGAACATCGCTTTATCTCCGTTTGAGCCGGTTTTGCGGCGCTTCCCGAGTATGGAGAGAATAAGGAATGGCCGCCGCTGGCGCAACAGAAACGAAAACCGCCTGGCGCGAAAGATTTGGACCTCGAAATGAAAGGACCTGTTGGCTGCCACGCGGCGTGAGCCCTCATAACGCCCGATGGCAGTCACGAATGCAAAGGCTCTTCGTGCCATGGCAGAGTGTGACGGGCGTAATGATCCACAGGCTCGGCGCAATTGAGTCTGCTGGACAACTGAGTGCCTGCTTGCAGTCACATCTCAGCCGTAAGCGTGCTGCAACAAGGAAATAATGGTCTCGAAGCCGGAAAGACGAGGCGAGCCAGGAGCTGTTGCCGCAAGAGCGTCTCGGGCCACGTCCAGAGGAGAGTGACCGTCCTGATTCAACGCGGTGACGCTGGCGCCTTCGGCAAGCAGATATTCGGTCAGGGCAGGAAGCCCCTGGCACGCTGCATAATGCAGGGCCGTCCAGCCCGTTTCGTCAGGTTCATTGATTGCCGCGCCGTGTTCCACCAACAGCGGTACGGCCGTGCATAGCCACCGGGCGAATTCCTCCAGTTCATCGTCAAAGACCACGGGTTCCGCGAGCATTTTCTGGAGATAGAATTGCGAAGGTTCCACACGGGCGCCGTGCCGCAAGAGCAATTCCAGAATTCCGGAGTGGCGGGATTCGATGGCTTCCCCCAAGGGGGCGGGCGCGCCTTCCGGGACGCCGTTTACATCTGCGCCATGTTGGATGAGAAATTCAAGAAACGACATCGGGGCACTGCCCTTCGCCACAGCCTCGATCGCGCAACCAAGCGGTAGACGCGCCGCGTCGCACCACGGCATCTTGACTTCGTCCAGGTAGAATCCTGCGTCCTGGCGCTCGTTCATCAGACGTTGAAATGCTTCAGCATCTATCTTCTGCTGAATATATGCGACGGGCTGGTCCATCCGGCAGCCGTATCGAAGGAATACCTCGACGAAGTCTTCTCTTCCCGTCTCCAAGGCAATCATGAACGGCGGCTTAATGGATTCTCCCGGCTGCGGCTGGGATTTGCTGTACTCAGCCGCGGAAGGAAGCGCATAGGGGTTTGCCCCATCCTGCAGCAAGCGCTGGACCTCCATGACGTTGCCTGCTTCGATTGCGGCGGTCAGCGGCGATTTCCAATGACCTCGGCGGGCGCGCCATCTGCGCATGAACAGGAAGAATGAAGCGAACAATACTGCGAGGCATAACAATACCCACCATGCTTCCGCGCTCATGACTAAGCCGCTCCTTGGACCGGATATCGGAATAGATGTGCGTTGGAGACATCACCCCGGCAGAAAGCAATATACTGGACACTCACCTGCACAATCCAACACTCACCGCAGGACGGCTGCAACGGCGTCACGGCACCTGGCCTGGAAGGCTAAGCCTTGGTTCCGTTCCCATCCTGCGAGCCGCGACCGCGAAGGTATTCAGGGTTACGCGTCAATAAGGTCCGCACACACGACCGTCTCGAAGACGGGTGTGGGCCGGTCTTGCCCCGTTGAAGATTCAGCCGGCTCATCCGCCGAGTTTCACCGGTGCGGGTCCGAAGTTGAGGCGCCCGGCGAAGTCCTTGTCAAAGACGAAGGGCATGCGAAACGCTATACTGTCGATATTGACAAAGGTGTCGAAGATGTCGCCCTGCGCCGTCGTGATAGGGAACCCGACGCGTGACGACTTGATCGAGCCTTCAAGTATGCCAGTTTCGGTCCCGTCCGTGTCGAAATCCAGCGTGGCGCCTTCCAGGTCCACGAAACGGGCGCTGGGCGGCGATAGTTGCAGGAACCCGAACACGAGCGGCAGGACAAGGCCCTGATTCAGATTGCCTGCAGTTATTTCCAACAACTCGGCACTGGGCGTTGCGAAATCAATCCGGTAGGCGATGGCCAGGAACATCGGCCCGAACGTCAGACCGCGACCGCGTCGCCCGAAGATTTCGCCAAGGTCAGCCTTGACCGGGAAGAGTTCCCCATCGTAAGCGAGAGCGCCGCCGAAGACCATCGCGTTTGCCTGACCAAAGCTCGGATCGGTTGGCGCAACGAGCGGATAAAGACTGCCCGGTGAGAAGCCGAACCGACCGAAGCCGTCGGGGCCTATGGTTTCCTGCAATCCGGTGGTGAAACCGCGGAAGAACCCATCTGACGGCAGGATGTTGCTCACGGCATCGACGTCCCCGTTCTCTTCGCCGGGGGGATCAAAGAACGCGAGAAACTGTGAAAAGAATACCTGGTTCTCCCTGTTCTCGTCGTAGCCCAGCCGCGGGTATTGCATGTCCGTCGGGCTGCGGAACGTGGCGGCGAAGGCAAAGTCCTCCTTCAGGCGTATGTCAAACGCCACCTGGTCGGCAAAACCATTCTCATCCTTGCACGAGAGCAGCACGGTTACAGGAGTCGTGAATTCAAAAGAGAAGCTGCGGTCGGTCACGTTCAGTTCTTCCGGCGTGGTCTGCTGCAATCCGGTTATGGTCAGGAAGAATGCCTGCACGCTGTGGCTGACCAACAGGTTCTCGTTTTCGAACGCCCACTCGATGGTTATCGTTTCACCGGGGCTTGCTGCGGCGACGGAGGTGGATACGGCGGCATACTTCAACTGGTCCCGCGGGCAACCGCACAGGACCACGCACGCCATGAGAGCCAGACCGACACACGTCACGGTCCTCGCCGCACAAACACGACCCCTCCGGGAAAAACAAGAAGACATGACTCGCACCTCGCCTTTCGAATGTGACTGCGCCTGCCCCAGCCCCAACGTTGGAAGGGAAACACCGCGGCAGTTCTTTCTGTTCCAGCCTCCAGAAGAAAGACGGAGATGCCTCACATTACCGGCAAGAAACGCAGGTGAACCCCCGGCTCAGGTGCCTGGACCACGCGCCGACAACAGAGAAGTCGCGCAGACTGCCGGACTAGGGTTTGAACGCCTCAACGACAGCGTCCATGCTCTGTGCGGGGATCAGGAGCTCCACCCCTGTGAACCCCGCCTTTTCCAGCGTTTCGCGGATTTCACCCAGGGTATAGCAGTTGCCGCCGGCGGTGGCCGCGAGCATGTTGACGGCAAACAGGGCGCCGCCAATCGGCTGGGTACGGTCCGGCGAGAGGACGAAATCGCGGATGAGGAGCCTGCCGCCCGGCGTCATGGCGCGGAAGGCCCGCTCGTACAACGCCACGTTCTGTTCGGGGCTGTTTTGATGGATGATGGCGGAAAGCAGGGCAAGGTCGTGACCACCGGGCAGTTCGTCGGCGTAGAAATCGCCGCCGGCGAGGTCGAAGCGGTCCATCAGGTCCGTATTCGCAAGGCGCGTGCGGGCCAGTTCGATAACGGAGGGACGATCAAACACGGTGGCGCGCATGGCCGGGTATTCGCGCAGGAATGCTTCCGCGTACGTGCCGGTGGCGCCGCCAATATCCAGCAGGCGCGCGCTCGCATGCGCGCGCACCGCCTTCGCCAGCGCTGCGGCCGATTCGCGGGCAACCACATGCATCGCCCCCACAAAAGCCGCAATCTCATCGTCATCGTGAAACACCTGCGGCGCCCGGTTTGCGCCGCCCTGCCGGACGATGCCGGTCAGTTCAGACCAGAAGCCCCAGAGACTCGCATTATGTTTGACCATCGGCAACACGGATGTTGGCGCATCGTCCGTCAGCAGTGCGGCAACGTCCTGCGGACATGTATAGCGATCGTTCTCCTTCGCGAGCAGGCCCATGGCCGAGAGGGCATCGAGCAGGATCGCCGTGCCTCGCGGCGCGCTGTGCAGCGCGCCGGTAATCTCGTCCAGGGACTTGCCTCCCCGCGCAAGCAGCGGGAACACCCCCAGTTCCACGGCTGTGAGCAAGATACGCGACTCCGTAAAGGCCCGCGACAAACTGATTACCGAATCGGCATTCCACCGTCTCATGTGGCGGTTCCATCCTCTTTTGGGCGGCCTGACAAAACACGAACGCATGATTATGAAGGATGCGGACGGTGCGGAACAATCGGCGCGGCCGGGTTCAAGCGTTCTTCTTGTCGAGCGAGCGCTTGCTGCGCGTGCGCTGGAGCGTGACCTCCGGCTTGCGCCGTTCGAGGATCGACAGCGAAATCTCGATGTCTTCCTTTGCCTCGTCGGGCGTGAGCGCACCGACGGTGACCATGTCCTGGTCGCGGATGGTGCTCCACACGAACGCAAGGCCCACGAGCGGGCTCAAACGACCGGCCGCCATCGGCTTGATTGTCATCACCGGTTTCCTGGCCTCATGGATGACCCGGTGCACCCAATCGATTTCAACCTGCATGAGAAAACCGAGCGCATTATAGATTTGGATATACGTCTCCGCGTCGAGGCCGCATTGGTCGGCGTAAACCGGCGTTTCGGGCATATGCGTCGAGAGACCGGGAATCATGTCGCGCTCGCGGATCATCGCACACACCTTGTCCATATCCCGGATCGTCTGCGTCGTGCGGTCCACCAGCGCGTCCACCGCGCTCGAATGGGGCAGGCAGAACCGCGCGCCCTTCGCCGCGCACGCGTCGAGCACGATGGCGGCCCGGTCCAGGTCCACCCCACCCTCTTTGAGCGGCGCCCACGGCGTATCCACCAGGATCATCGCCTTGCCGGTTCGATCCTGCGCCTCATGGACCGCATCCATCAGCAGCGGTAGTCCCGTCATACCCATGACCGTGTCGATACCCGCGTTCAGAAAGACCTCAAGCACGTCGGCGACCTTCTTGGCGTCCTGATAGCGCTTGATGAAGTTGTCCTTCGCGACGGTCTGGTGCGACCAGCCCAGAAACCAATTGGTCCCGATGATCATGCGCGACACGCTCAAGCCGCCCACTTCCGTCCGGGGAAACGCGTTCATGCGAAATCTCCGTTGTTCGGCGCCCGCGATTCAAGATAGGCGATAGTATAGCCCAAGTCCGATGCACCCAAAGGAAAACGCAAACGGCACCGCCCCGCCGTCATTCCCGCGCGTGCGCAAACCGAGTACGGAATCTCGCACGGCGCGTTACCTGGGGATAAACCCGCGGTGAAAACCTGCACCTGGAACGGGGCGGCAGCCGCGCGCGCATCATTGCGGGTTCTTTCATCGTTGCGCATGCCGCGACGCAACGCGGCCCGGCGGCGGTCTGCCGCGTCTCAGACTGAGAAGGTCCGATTCTTGTACCCTCTGGAACGCCTAGTGTATCTTCCATGTGAGCACCGCAAGATCCACACGGAGGGGCGCGCACATGAGCGACATCAAGCACTTCTTCATCACGGGCTGCGCAAGCGGCATCGCGAAGCATTTGACGGGCGTGCTGTTGCGGCAAGGTCACCGTGTTTTCGCGACGGACGTGAATCCGTCCGCGCTGGAACAGGCGGCGCGGGACAATGCATGGCCGGAGGACCGCGTGCGCTTGCGCGCGCTCGACGTGCGCGACGCGGATGCCTGGGAGGAGGTCTTTGGCGCGGCGGCCGGGGAATTCGGCCACATCGACGTGTGTATGAACATCGCGGGGCTGCTGCTGGCCGCATGGGCGACCGAACAGCCCATCAACGAGGTTCACAGCCAGATCGACGTCAACGTGAAAGGCGTCATATTCGGAACTCGCGCGGCAGCGCGTCACATGGCGCCCCGGGGCAAGGGGCACATCGTCAATATCGCGTCCATCGCCGGACTGACCCCCGTGCCGGGCATGGCAGTCTACGCGGCCTCAAAATATGCCGTCCGCGCATACTCCCTGTCCGTGAACCTGGAACTGCGCAAGAAAGGGGTGTACGTCGTCGCCATTTGCCCCGCGTCGGTTCAGACGCCCATGCTCGACGGGCAGTTGTACAACGACGCGGCGGACCTCTTCTACTCGGGGTACCGCATGCTGACGGTGGAAGAGATCGAGCACGCGATCCTGCATCGCGCGCTGCGGCGCAAACCGCCTTACGAGGTGCATATACCGCGCCTCAAGACGAAGCTGGCGAAGCTGGCTGATATCATCCCGGCGATGTGGCCGGTTTTCGAGCCGCTGTACAAGCGGAGCGGGCGCCGCCGCCAGGCACAGAGGCGGACCGGCGGAAAACAAGGCCCGTCCGGCAAATCGAACGGTTAGAGCGGGACATCCGGAGCTTTTCCGTGAAGCGCAGAATGCCGCGCATTGTCGTAGCGCTCGGCTTGGCGAGCCTGCTGACAGACCTCTCGAGCGAGATGATCTACCCGCTGTTGCCCGTGTTCCTGACCACGGTGCTCGGCGCGGGCGCGATGACGTTGGGATTGGTCGAGGGGCTCGCCGAAACGGTTGCCTCGTTATTGAAAGTGGTCTCGGGCGCGTGGAGTGACCGCACCGCGCGGCGCAAACCATGGGTGGTGCTGGGCTATGGCGTCGCAGGCGCGGCGCGCCCGCTGATCGGCCTTGCGCCGTCCTGGGGTTTCGTGCTGGCGATGCGGTTCACGGACCGCATCGGCAAGGGGTTGCGCACTTCGCCGCGCGACGCGCTGATCGCCAATGCCGTACCCGCGAACGAACGGGGCCGCGCCTTCGGCTTTCAGCGCAGCATGGACCATCTCGGCGCCGTGCTCGGGCCGCTGGTTGCCGCCGCGCTGCTCTCGCTGGCGGCATTCTCCCCGCAAACCGTATTCCTGACAGCGGGGATTCCCGCCGCGCTGGTCATGGTCGTGCTGCTGGTTGGCATACGCGAACCGCCGGCCGATACGCCGCACGGAGTAACCGGGGGACGCGGGTCATTCGGCGCGCTCCCGCAGGATTTCAGGCGATATCTTGCCGCTTTGCTCGTATTTACGCTTGGCAATTCGACCGATGCGTTTATTCTGCTGCGGTTGTCAGAGGCAGGCGTACCCTTGGAATGGGTGGCCGTATTGTGGTCGTTGCACCACGTCGTGAAAACCGGCTCCGCCTACATTGGCGGGGCCCTTTCCGACCGGTTCGGCCGCAAGCGCCTCGTCGTCTCGGGGTGGGCCGTGTATGCGCTCGTGTATCTCGCTTTCGCGCTCGCGCAGACGCCCGCCGCGATGGTCGCGACGTTTCTCGTCTACGGGCTCTACTACGGGCTTTGTGAGCCGACCGAACGCGCTTGGGCCGCCGATCTCGCGCCCGCGCATCTGCGCGGCACGGCGCTGGGCTGGTATCACGGCGCGATTGGGGTCGCGGCGTTGCCCGCAAGCCTCCTGTTCGGCTGGGTCTGGACCCAGTTCGGCGCGGCGGCGGGCTTCGGCATGGGCGCGGCACTCGCGGGTCTTGCTGCGGCGATGCTGTCGCGGGTGAAGGACCGGATTGCGGGCGAGTTCGGCCCCTGATGCATCGGCAGCCCTCGCGTTGCGCAAGGCTCGCCCCAGGCTTCGCCCGCCTTCGAAGAGAGCAGGCTTTGGGTCGCTACAACAGACAGCACCGGGACCGCGAGCGAAGTCCTGCCCCACGCCGGGCGGGCGCTACGATTCCCTGACGAACTCGGATTTTCGGGCGCCGCAAACCGGACAGACCCAGTCTTCGGGCAGTTCCGCGAAATGCGTGCCTGGCGGGACCCCGGCGTCCGGGTCGCCCTCGGCCGGGTCGTAGACATAGCCGCAAACGGGGCATACGTACTTCGGGGAACACTGAGGCGCGGCGCTGACCGGCTCTTCCTTGGCCGGCTCGATGTAGGTCGGCGCGTTCTTGGGCGCCTTGCCCTTCTTGACATCCCGGTAATACGCGTAGGACAGCGGCGCGGCGGCGTCATCAAGGACATCTCCATCCACCACTTCGCCGATGAAGAGCTGGTGCGTGCCGGTGTCAAGAGTCTGAGTCACGTTACATTCAAACCAGGCCAGTGTGTCTTGCAGCAAGATGGGCGCGCCGGTCCGGCCTATGCGGTGCTTCACGGAAGCGTATTTGTCCGCCACGCTGCCCGACTGGTAGCCGAACAGGCCTATCGTCTCCGACGAAGCGTCCTGCCGCAACACGGAGACGGCAAAGGCAAGGCTCTCCCTGATTAGGCGGCACGTGTAGTTGTCCTTGTTGCACGCCACGGCAAACCTGGCTGGCTTCGAGGTAACCTGAAAAACGGTGTTGGCGACGTAGCCGTTGACCCGCCCGCCGCTGGCCGAGCTTACTACATACAGGCCATAGGAAACCTTGAAGAACACTTCGCGATTCATGATATGCAATCCCTCTCAATGAGTTCCGGCTTACCGGCATGCGCCTGGCCGTCCATCGGGCACCCCATCGTGCGAGGCGGCGCAGCGCTCCGGCGAACTGCGCCTGGATTTTCCGCGGCGGATGCTCCGCCGAGGCATGCTGCCCCAGCCTCACATCATGAGATGAGCATACCGGAAGGTGCGGCCACGAATACAAGCGTCCCACCTTGCCGGCGCTTCATGAATAGAAGAAATACGCCGTCGCCTTGCATGCGGCGTCGCAGCGGACACGCACCCAGTGCGCGGAAAAGCCGTCCGGAAATTCGTAATGCACGTACGCTCCGGCGGGAACATCAAGAATCTCATACCGAGACCAGGTCCCATCGCCCAGGAAGTCCACCTCAACCGTAAACCGTGCGTTGTGTGGCGCATCATGCCGGAGATGGACGCTTTTCTTGTCGAAGCCGGTCATCAGGTAAGGGTCTGACGGCGTGTCCGCCACAACCTCGGTGTCCTGCCAGGGGCCGCCCCAGCCCGCGGGCTTCCCCATCTGCCAGAGCGCGTCTATATTGCCAAACCAGAGCCCCGACTGCGGCTGTCCGACCGCATTGTCCGTCTGGTCGCCCGCCATGACGAACAGGCCGCGCCAATAGCAGAAATCCGGCACAATGCGCAGGTGGGCGCAAATGGGCCGGATGCCCCAGACCTTGCCGCCATAGACCAGTGGGGGCAACTCGTAGAAGAGCCCGTGCAAATCCATCAGGTACCGTTCCGTCTGCGCCTCACGGATGCGCATCCATTCCGTGTTCCAGGTGTGGTCGTACGCCTGGCTCGCCTTTGGCAGCAGATAGCGCGACCATGTCCCGTCATGAAGAACCCGGAGGATGGCGCTTGACCTGCACCAACCCGTCGCATACAGCGTGTTGCCATACCTGCTCCCCGCGCGCGGGTTCTGTTTGCCGGAGACTTCGACGAACGGGTTTCGCTCCAGTACGGTCCACTTCTCTCCGTCCCACTCGGCCAGGCAGCCGCTGGCGCGTTCGCCCAGATACTCCTCCTCTTCGTACGTGTTGTTAGCCACCACGACCCGGTTCTGCGCGGTAAAACAGCCCTTGAAATGTGGTTGGCCCTCTATGCCAAGCTGCTGGACCAGGTCGGCCTTCTGCCGCGTTTCCAGCGTCGTCAAGTCGGTCTCGAACAACAAACCCTCCATCGTAAGGAAATAGGCCATCGTCTCCGGGTGCTCGAGATGCCGCGCCGTAGCGGTGAGCCGGTGCGTCTTCAGCGTGTCAATGGTGCGGACACGGCCCTCGGCATCAATCACGTGGGGACCGATAACGACCTGGCCCGTCTCCCAATGCACCATGCGATTCGCGAACGTGCCCGTCACCGACTCGGGGCACAGGCGCATGGTCATGTCATCGCTGATTTCATACAAGCCGATGCCCTGACCCTTGATGTGCGCGACGTAGCCAATGGCCCACAGCTTGTCCGCCCAGGGAATAAGCGCCCCGATGCCGGTTTCGCTGTTGCTCCCGACCCCCGGAGCATACACGGTCATGCCGGGAAAGACGCCTTCCACCTGAACCGGACCGTCGTGGCCAGGCCGCGCCTCGGCGCCCATGCACGCGCAAGCGATTACCAGACATTTGAACAGCATCGCGCAATTCCCCACGTAAGAACGCGCCGGTCGTTGTTGTCGCCATTATATGGAAGACCCACAAGTGAAATGAATGAAGCGGTTTCCGTGGCGCGGCCAATAGCATCCGTCTTCCACGGCGTCAGAATAGTTGGGAACGTCCCCAAGACTCCACAGGCGGCAGATGAGCCAGAGGCGCCGCTGCTGCGAGCGCGTCTTGGGCCAAGGCCCGGCAAGCCGGAAGGAAAATGGCGCCTCGCCCATGGTCTTCGTCACGGCTTCAGTCCCTGACGACAAAGGGCGGCCCCTTTCGGGCCGCCCTTCCCTACAACCACTATGGCCGCTGATTCAGCGGCTACTGACCGATGGGACAGAGGTATCCGCCATTGAGACTCATGCCGCCGGTGACAAACAGAGGTCCAATTACGAGGCCGGGGCCGACGGGCGATTCACAACTCGTGTCTATATCGCCGACATATTCGTGGCCGACCCAGACGGAGATCATGGGTGGCATCAGGCCGTTGATGCCGGGGCCGTTCGCCGTGAGTTCCGCGTACGGGTCCACGCAGCCCCAGAAGAACGGCACGCTGCTGCCGACAGGCGTCACAGCGACGTGGATGCAATCCCCTTCGCCAAGGAACTGGAAACTAAGCTCGGTTACGCCACCTTCACAAGGGCCGCACACATATTCCTGGATCACGGGGCAGAGTTCGAGTTCCTCGTCGCTCTTGCCCGAGACCACCCTGAAGTCGCCGATCAGCAGCCCTGGCCCGACCTGAGTGCTGCAATCGGTGTGAATCAACGCGTCAATCTGATAGTTGACGAAGGTGTAAATCTCTGGCGCAAGGTCACCCTGCAGCGTAATCAATTGGCCCGGCTGGACGGTACCGACAAAGAGCGGACCCAAGGCCATGTTCATGGGATAGATGTGCACCATGGCTTCGCAAGAGCGGATGTACTCAAGTACTAATTCGTTGACGACTCCCTCACAGCCGCAGTCGTCCTCGCCCTCGCCTTCGCCCTCGCCCTCGCCCTCGCCCTCGCCTTCGCCCTCGCCTTCGCCTTCGCCCTCGCCCTCGCCTTCGCCTTCACCCTCGCCCTCGCCTTCGCCTTCGCCGCCGCAGCATTGCAGGGCAAAGGGCGCCACGAAGTACCAGCGGTTGCTGTGCTCGCCGGGCGTGTCGCCGCCCCAAGCCGTCTCGCTCTGGATTTCGTTGCCGTCTTCATCCAGCAGCGCCACGACCGCATGGGCAAAGATGTAGAGCGGGACGTCGCAGGTCCACTGCGCCAAGCCAAGATCAGATAATGGAATGGTAAAGGTGTACTCCGCCAAGGGTCCGGAGAAATCCGGGTCGTCGTCGCTGTTGTAAGGGAACTGCCCGGGAACGGGCGCGCCATTGCCGGAACCGTAGCCCGGATAGTCCGTGTCGCTGAACCCGACATGAACGTGCGCCCCGGTGATCACCCAGCCGTTGGCCGTCGCGTAGGTCACGTACAGGTTATCGACGTCGTTCGAGATGACCACCGACCCGGCGTCGATATTCTGACCCGCCGTCAGCGGCTGCAATGAGACTTCGCCACAGGAGGGATGCGAATCATCTTTGTCCCAGTCGCCGTCGAAGCTCAGTATGGGTTCTGTTGCTTGTTTCGGCGGGCACCCAGCCAGCAACACCATCGCAGCCGTCAGGAGCACGCTACACGCTCCGTACCTCAAGAACCTGCTTGCCTTGTACATGTCGTTTCTCCTCGTTTAGTAAAAACGCACCCCGTGTTGGCAGACAGAAGACTAGAAGAGCATATTACGATGCCTGTCTTGCCGACACCTGAAAATGGACCCGGCGTGTTTTCCATCAAGAAGACACCGCATGGGCCCCCTGCCAAGTCCATGCTCAAAAGAGTTCTACTGCCGTCTAATCAGAAGCGCCCTCTTGCTCTCGCTTGAGAGACGCGACCAGATGTAGATTATCACAGAATGCCGCTAATGTCAAGAATTTGTCAGTGTGGTTCATGGAAAGCTATCGTCAGCGCACTCCCAGGCAAGGGGAAATGGCCACCGGGAGCGCATCGGAGGCCATTGGTCTTTTGTTACGATATTCGGTCCTTTTAAAGAACTCCCGGACCTCCAGATGCGCCACACCCTGTAAGTCTTTTTACAGCAATATCTTACGATGTGGGGTTACCAGCCTCTACCGGCCGAGTGCGGGCCTTTCACGGCGCACCCATCCGTTCCATGTCCCAGCGGTGGACCCAATAGGCCGTGCGGTCGAGGTAGTAGGACGGCGGCAGCCCTTCGTAGTCGAGGTAGGTAAACGCCTTCGTGCGCTTGGGAATGGCCGGCTCGATTTGCGTACCTTCGTGCCACTCGTTGAACGACGTAATCGAAATGAAGTCCGGAGTTGCCGCGAGAGCCGCCTCGAATGCGCGGTCGTAATACGCGCCTCTCTCTCGAGCGCGCGTATTCGCGTCATTCCACGGGCGGATGCGCGTGTCGCAGTAGCCCGGCCCCACGCTCGGGATGAACAGGAGCCCGTTTCCCCGCGCAAAGGACCCGAGCGCGGGCCAGTTCGCCAAGGTTGAACCGAAGACGAACCCATCGCTGGCGAAATACGTGTAGAATCCGTCAAAACCCGCACTCACCAGCGCCGGGCCGTCGGCTGCCTTTACCCAGAGGCCAATGGCCAGCACATCGTGCTCCGTCCCCCGGACCGTGCATGCGCCGTCTCTGCCGAAAACGGTCGCCCACTCCGCCGGCGTCGTGAGATAGGAGTCGTACAGATAGACCATGGTCCGGTTACCGCGCGCGGGGTCGCGAAAGAGCGCGGGATGGCCGCCGTATTTGTCCAGCAGATAGACCAGCGCGTCACGCGTCGTGGCGGCGTTCCGGCCGGGGAACGGCTCGATGTGGAAACAGACCTGCATATTGCAGGACGCGGCGGCGGCGAATACCGTTTCCAGAGCCTCGTCCGAGTAATCACCGCGCCCCCACCACGTGACGGCCACGACGCCGGCGCCCGCGTCCCGCAACTGGGCCATGTGCCGCGCCGTGTCCGCGCGGCTGTTCGAGCTGTACAGGCCCATCTCCGGGTAGAAATTGGCGCCGATGTCGTCCGGCGGCCGGTGGTGCGCCCCTCCCCCTTCTCGGAGAATCACCTCGTGGTCCCAGTGCCGCCATGCGCCGTCCGTTTGTGGGTTGCCATACCACGTGTAATAGAAGGCATGCACGTTGCGCGACGGCGCCGCCTTCTCATCCCCCGCCGCCACCCACGCCGCCGATATTGCCAGCAGCACGACCAGCCATCTCGAATTCATCACGGCACTCCCCTCTTGTGAAATGGGCCCGGGAACCACCGCTGCCCGCACTTCACGGCGCGCTCCCGGATGTCTCTTCAGCTCTTGACCAGGAAGAGGCGCCATCGGTGACGTCAAAAGCCCGCAACAACCAGTTTTCCGCGCGGCCACGGTACACGCCATGCACACCCGGGGCACGTTCCCGGCGTACCGCCGCCGGTCAGGCGGAAACCGGGCCGAATTCCGCCTCAAAAGGCGCGATATGCCGCCTTGCCGGCGAGGAGTCGCACACGGCAAACGTAACGTGAGCATACGCGCCCGCGAATTCCTGCAGAAGCGCCTGCTTGAATAAACGGGCTATTTGCACCGGGTCATTTCTGAACACGCCGCACCCCCAAGCGCCCAGGATGATGGTGTCGTGCCCTTTGGCCAATCCTATGCCCAGGACCTTGCGTATCCGCCGGGCCATGGCCGGCAACACCTCGTCTTTACGCGCAGGGTCCAGCGCGCCGGCATTGACCGCCGGAGCCGTAATCACGCCGGCGCGGAGGGGGTCTTCCAGCAGCATGCCGTCATCATCGCGAAAGAACGGCACCGCGGGGGAATAGATCGCGTAATCGGTGTAGAGAAAATCCTTGAGCCGCCGGTGGAATCCGTACATGGGCTGGCCCTTCAGGCAGACATAGAGCGCGGAAGACCGCACGATGCTTTCCTCCTGCGCCTGCGCCCCGTTGAGAAAGCCTCCGCCAACGTTCTTGGCCGACGCAAAATTCAGAAGCACAGCGCTGCGGCCGAGCCTGACCAGCCGCCGGGCCGCCGCGAGCGTTGTTTCACTGACGACTTCAAACCTGGTCTCAACGGGCTCCCAGCGCGTTTGCTCGGGTTCCCTGTCGGGAGGATAGGCGCAGGTTCCCCGCACGGCCTGCGCGATTGCGGCCTTCAGGTCGACCCGCTTGCCCGACGGCGTCAAATACTCGCCCGACCGGGCGATGGCCACTGTCTCTTCTGCCTGTTGAATGCGGATTTGCTGCACTTTGCGCACGTGACTGCTCCCGGGTGTTTCCGCGGCGATTCTATCAGAGGACTGCGATGTGGCACTCGTTTCGCGGCCGCAGGCAAATGCCCCTGCGGCGGTCTGGCGAAAAACGGGCCAATGGATACGGGAAACGCGCGGAGGCATCCGCACAAGGCTCGAGGGCGCCAGAAGGTCCGTCACGCGCACCCTGCCGGTTATTCGGGAGCCGCGAGCGGCGGCGCGATCTGGGCGTACAACTCAACCGGCCAGAGCCCCAAGCGCTCGAACCCTTCGGGTACGCCTTGCTTGAACTGGACATAGGCCCGGACGGTTCCCTTCGTCGTGTAGCTGACCGCTTCGGAGGCGGGTCCGGTTGTGAACACGCTATATCCCGCGAGCGTGCAGTCTTCCAGGTCCACATGCAAGCGCCCGATATCCCGGTGGTTCTCCGTGC
>JAGMZX010000012.1:25252-67049 GCA_018005585.1 Candidatus Hydrogenedentota bacterium
ACGGTTCCCTTCGTCGTGTAGCTGACCGCTTCGGAGGCGGGTCCGGTTGTGAACACGCTATATCCCGCGAGCGTGCAGTCTTCCAGGTCCACATGCAAGCGCCCGATATCCCGGTGGTTCTCCGTGCATATAATGCCCGTCGCTTTTCCGCCCATCTCGGGCTGCGTGAAATTGAGAACAATCATGCGGCAGTTGACGAATCGGGCGCGGGCGCAGTAACTCGCGTAGGACATCTGGACCGCGTTGTCAGGATGCACCATTGTGCAGTCTTCGTAAATCACGTGCGGCAACTCGGGCATCTCCTTCTCCCATCCCCCGACGAGCACGGCTGCCGTGTCGCCTACCCAGTCGAGCGCGAGGAAGTAACACCGGCGAAACACGCTCGGTTCGCCTTCCCGCACAACCGGATAGCATACGCCGCCGCCAAACGCGCGCCCCGTGCCCACACAATCCTCCACGACCACCGTGAACCCTTCGCCGCTCCTGTCGGTGAGGTCCCAGAAGAGGCCTGCGTCGCCGCCCGCGGTGTACAGGTTCCGCAATTTCCACCGGTCCCATATGATGCTCGAAAACGTCTCTTTGTTGTTGCCCGACGGCCAATGTGCGTTCGACGCCCGAATCGTACTCCACCAATCCCAGCTCTTGAAGCCACACTCCGGGTCGCCCGAATCGATCACGACCCACCCCGTCGCCCCCGACCCAAGCCGCCCGTCACGGTCGCCCACCAGTTCGTTGTACGCGCCCGCCGCACCCGTAAACGCGGGCGCCAGATTCGCCTCGATATACGTGTCGGGCCGAATCAGAACCCTGTGGCCCCCCTGCCCGTCAGGAACGGCGTCCAAACCGGCCTGAATGGTGTGGAATGCCCGCTCCCATGTGCTCCCGTCCGAATTATCGCCCTGTTTCGACACGTAGATGGCCGTGCCAGCACGCCCGGCGCAATCCGGCGAAAGCGGCTCCCCCGGCTCGGCACAGGCGCCCTGCGCGAACGCGGCACACAGAAATGCCAGTGCAACCAACGCCAAGGTCCTCATGAGACGGTCCTCCGCTTGTTCGATGCGGCCTATCTTATCACTCGAGGATACAGGGACGAGAGCGCTTCGCGAAACCAATCATGAGTCCGGCTGCATGCCGTCGCGAGTCATCGTTCCGGCACGGTGACTGGCGCCCTACCGGTTACGAGGCAATTCCGCGGGTTCGCTCAAACGCATCACGATGCTGCCGTTCCCGTGCGCGCCAGTCTCTTGCGGAGAAGAGTGCGGCCCCATGCGCCAAAGCATCAAAAACCTGACAAGAAGCGTCCTGGATGGGCCGGCCGTAATCCTGCACGGCCGGGCCGATGGCAAGCGTGCCGCTCCCAAGGGACCCGCATCGCGCCGGGTTCCCATGAGAACAGGGCCTGGTCCCCGGTCTGGGCGTGATGTTGAGACCGATGCCGTCCCGGCTCGTTACTCCGTGCAGCCCGCGGCCCCGGGGGCGTCCTCCCGCGCTTCCTGGCCGCCCTCGGGGGGCAATGCGGATGCAAACCAGATCACGAAGATTGTCAACGCCCAGATGGACACATGCTCCAACAGCGGGTAAGATTCCAGCCCGTGCACCGCAGCCTTCAAACAGGTCTCGATTTCGTTTCCAGACGCACGCGCGGCCGCGTGTATCGCCGCATAGACGGATGCCCATTCGATCTTTAAACCCACGGCCACAAACACCGGCACGCATAAGATGAAGGGCCCCACCAGTCTCAGATACGGGTGCGTACCCCGTTCCGCAAAGGTTCTTCTCTTGAGCTTGTCCCGAAGCAGCAGCGCGCCATGCCAGACCACGCCCAGCGAGAAGCCCACAGCAATCAGGACGGCCACATTTTCATGAATCTCCCGCCATTGCAGACTCCCGATAACGGTCCCGCGGGCATCCGGGAACAAGCCCGTCAGCACGATGGCGGCGCAGCCCACCAGGAAGAAGAACGCGCCCAGCCGCGCCCCCCGGCGCGAGACCTCCATGACCCGCCGGCGGATATACAGAATGACCGGGGTCATGGCCAGCCCGCAATAGACCATCGCTACGGAAAACAGCCAGAAGTACTCCGGGTTGTGCCGGTCGTCGAAACTGCCCAACGCGCTCAACGTGTGGGTTTTGACCGAATAGTCGTGCTCTGCCGGATATCCCAGCCACGCGCCAAACACCAACCCCCAGTACACCACTGCAAGAGCCGCCAGATGCCAGCGAATCTCCGCCGGCCTGTGCCGGCCCGACAAGAACCGTTTCACCGTTTCCATCAGCATGCCTCGCGTTTCAGAACATCGGCCCGCATAACATCTGCACTCATTGACCCGCCCAAGGATGTCATGGTTACACCCTCGAGCGGGTCTGGCCATAGAAGCCGGCGCCGGAATCGTGAGGTTCACAGGGGTACCCGATCAGAATTCGCAGTTTGACGACCGCCGCCCCGGCAATCATCCCGTGCGCCGCTTCTGCCCCGTGCTTCCTCGGGCGTGGCGCCAAGCGCGTGGTCACCCGAGGCAGGTTCTGCCCACATGAAAGAATCCGGGCTTGTACAACGACTATCCAGTCGCGGCGAGCCGCGGCCCATTCCGCGCATGGTGCTGAGAAAGTACAGGCACGCGCCAGACGCAGCGGCCGGGAGGAATCCCTTGGAATCACTGACCAGGATTATCGCGACCGAAACGGGGTGGAATGTGGAGCGGCTTGCCGCATTCGCCCGCGGCAATCTCGTTGAGTTGCGCATGCGCGGGGACCTCGCATTGTTGAATTACCAAGAAAACATCCCGAACGAATCATGGAATGATTTTAATCGTCAGTGCCGGGGCGTCATCCTGGACCGTTGCGCCCGAGAGGTCGTTGCCCATCCGTATGACAAATTCTTTAATCTGGATGCCCATCCAGAAACCGAATTCGGCGTGCTGCCCCTTGCCACCGGATACGAGATAGCCGAGAAATACGACGGCACTATGATTACCGCGTTCCGCTGGCAGCGTCAGTTGGGGTTCGCCACACGGGCATCCTTTGACAATATGCAGGCCAGACTTGCGGATAAGGTATATCGGTCGCGCTATCCGGGGATTGCGGACATCCCCTTCGAAGCCTATACGCCGGTCTTCGAGCTCATTGCTCCGGAGAATCAGCTGATTGTCCCCTGCGGCGAAACGGACCTGATTCTCACCGGCGTGCGTGACATGGCAAGCAACACCATGCTGCGGTACGGGGAAGTCGTCGCTTTCGCGCGCGCCTACGCGCTTCAGCCGCCAGCACTCGTGGAAGTGGATTTCGAGACGCTCTACTTGCGCGCAAGGGAAAACGGAAAAGCCGTGCTGGAAGAAGGTTGGGTCATCCGATTCGGTACGGGGCTGTATGTGAAGCTGAAGACCTGGCAGTACCTGACGCAACGGCACATTCAGGCGCTCGGGCTCACGGGGAGACAACTGCTCAAAACGTACTGCGCGTCGAGCGCGGATCAATGGGCGGCATTCCTGAGCGCGTTACCCGCCGGGACGCAAACAGCGGTGCGCGTTTTCGGCGCCGCGGTAGAAGAGAAGATTGGCGGCGTCGTGGACCAGGCCAAGCGGTATTACGGTCAGTTTTCCGGGATTGAATGCCAGAAAGACTTCGCATGCGCTATCCGGGAACAGGTTCCAAAGCAGTACGTGAATGTGCTGTTCCATCTTAGGACCGGGAAACCGCTGGAACCGCTGATCCGGAGAAATCACGAGACCTTCTTCCCGGATTGCGCGGGCATGGAGGCCGTAACGCCGGAGATGCTGAAGGAATGGGCGTTCCAGCAGAAGGACTGACGAAACCGCAGGCCATGCGCCGACCAGAACATGACGCCCAAACTCGGGGGAACCGTATCGGACGGCTCCCAGGCCGCCACCACCGCGGCATACAGTTCGAGGAAACGCGCGCACCCCTGCAACGCCAGTGTAAACCCCAATTGCGAATCCCACGGTATTCCGCGCATGGGATATTCCGAGGCGAGGCGCGGCAATCCCGGGCAGGTTCCCCGCCCATGCGCACGATCGCGTCCCGGTTTCCGCGAGATATTTGATTGGCTGCCGCCACTATGCTATAAAATGCACGCTCTGGCGGCGAAATGCGCCAATTCCAGTCGACGGTGCGGTTCTACAACGGGGTTTTCATGACCCAACCTCTGATTCTTGCCACGAATGACGATGGTATCCGTGCGCCCGGTCTCGAGGCGTTGGTCGAGGCGTTGCGTCCGCTCGGCGAAGTGGTCGTTTACGCGCCCGACCGGCAGCAAAGCGCCGTGGGTCACGGCGTTTCGCTGCACAAGCCGCTGCGTGTCGCGCCGCTGCGCGAGGGCTGGTTCATGGTGGACGGCACGCCGACGGATTGCGTCATGCTGGCCATACGGCGGCTGCTCGGGCGGCGCCCAAACCTCGTGGTTTCCGGAGTGAACCCGGGCGCGAACCTCGGCGATGACGTAACCTACTCCGGCACGGTTGCGGGCGCGTATGAGGGCATGTTGCAGCGCGTGCCCGCCTTCGCTATCTCAAACGTGGGCTACCGGCCGCAATACATTGAGACGGCGGCCGCATTTGCGGGCAAGCTTGCGCGTTACGTGCTCGACTGCGGCCTGCCCGAGGACACCGTGCTGAACGTAAACGTGCCGGACCTGCCGTACGGGCAATTGGCCGGCGCGGCAATCACGCGCATGGGCCGGCGGCATTATCAGGACGAGATCATCGAGCGCCGCGACCCGCGCGGCCAGATGTACTATTGGATCGGCGGGCCCGAACCGACGCATTACCCGGAAGAGGGCACGGATTTCGAGGCGATCGAGAAGGGCGTGATCAGCGTGACGCCGCTGCACCGCGACCTGACGCACCACGCGGCGCTGCACCGTTTCTATGACCCGAGGATTGAACTGTGATGCGCGCGAGCGCAATGAACACGGGCGGAACGCCCACGCCACGGGGCGCAACGCGGGCATCTCGCCCAAGCGCTGGCACGGTCCCCGCGTTCGCGGGGGAGCACGCCCCGGCCACAACAAGGAATTGAGAACACATGTTTGTCTTAATGCGGCGGGCCTATGACTGGGTCCTGAGCTGGGCTGGAACGCCTTACGGCGCTATCGCGCTGGCCGTGTTGTCGTTCGCGGAAGCGAGCTTCTTCCCGATCCCGCCGGACGTGCTGCTCATCGCGCTATGCATCGGCAGGCGCGAGAAATCGATGTGGTACGCGGGCGTGTGCGCAGCGGCTTCGCTGTTCGGCGGCATCTTTGGCTACATCATCGGCTGGGGCTTCTGGGAAGCCGCCGACCAGTTCTTCTACACCTACGTCTTCTCCGAGAGCAGTTTCGCCTCGGTACAGTCGTATTACCAACAATATGACTTCTGGATCGTATTCATCGCGGCGTTTACCCCAATCCCGTACAAGATCATCACCATCGCGGCGGGCGTATGCGAAATCAATCTCGCGATGTTCCTGGTCGCCTCCATCACCGGCCGCTCAATGCGCTTCTATCTCGTGGCGGGGCTCATCTACTACTTTGGCGCGCCGATCAAGAACTTCATTGAAACCCGCTTCAACACCCTCACCGTCGTGTTCGTGGTTCTGTTGATCGCGGGTTTCGCCGCGCTGAAGTACTTCCGGCACGATACGCCGGAGAGCACGCCGCCCGGTGAGCGGAACGTCCCCTCCGTTCAGGAACAGCAGCCCCCCGGGCCGCCGCACGCGCAAACTTCACATGCAGGGAGCCCTGGCGGCGAGAGCTTTGCGTTCCCGCCGCGGATGTTAGCTCGTTCAGCGCGCCAAACGCACGAGGCCCGAGTAGCCGAGCGGTACGTACGCTGTTGTCTCGCCGAATCGCGCGCGCAACGGTGAACTCATGACCTGCGTCAGATCGGCAAGCGCGCCGCCGTCGGCAAAATCATAGCGGGCCAGCGCGCGGCCGCCCGCGTCCACGTAGAGTTTCGCGTCATCCGCATCGGTCAGACGCACCCACCCGTCCGAGACTTTGATCTTCGGGCCCGCTTCGATATCGCCGCCTGCCGTGACTCGCAACCCCAGAACCTCGCAGGCGCTGCCGTACTGCTCCACATACACCCAGGCGCCCCGGGCCAGCAAGCTGTTCATGGAGCCGGGCAGCGCAAACGTGTCCAGCAGTTCCACCGCCTCGCCGCCATCCCAGCGCACGCACTTAACGCTCTGCGCGATGTCGCCGCTCAGTTCGTATTGGTAGTCGCGCACCAGGAGCAGGTCGCGGACCAGGTCATAATTCACATACTCGCCAGGCACATTCGCGGCGGGACCGGCCACCGGGGCCGCGATGTCCAGTTCGCGCATGAAATAGGCGGCAAGAGGCTGTCCAAAAAAGGTGGTGCCCGCCGTCTCCTTCGTGCTCAGGTACAACCGTTCGCCAACGCTGTTCAGGCTCACTACGAAGTCATAGGCCAGGCCGATCGTGCGCACCCACGCGCCCGACTGGAGGTCGAATACGGCGATACCCTCCGAGGGCTGACCGCCGCCAAAGACCACGTCATAAGAAGCGCTCGTGCATCGCAACGCAAGTTGGCCGCCCGTCTTGAAGACCGTTTCAGAAGGCTGATACCACGGATACCACCAATAGGCATACGGCATGCTCTTTTCCGTGGCGGAACCCGCGGACCCTTCCGCGGCGCCCGGCGCGTCCGCCGCGCCGTCGGCCATCGGGGGGCCGTCCCAGCCGTACCCCCAGCCCCAGAACGGAACCACATCGACACGTTGGTCGACGCGCACAACGGGCGTAGCCGGGTCGGTGCAATTCACGATAACCACACGGTAGAAGGAGGACGTTTCGTCCCAGTCCGTGGCCACCAACACCAATTCTTGCCCATAAACAAACGTATTCGCCACGTTGTAGACGTCGAGTTTGATTTCGCCCAAGGCCGCGCCCGCGGCGTCGACCGTGCGCACGGCCGTCGTGGCGTCGTCAAAACGCGAGACCACTTCCACGCCCAGGCCGTCGCTTAGTTCCTGAAAATCCGCCACGTATTCAGCCAGAGTAATGCGGTTCGTGACTTCCGGCGCGTTCGGGTCCGACGCATCGATAACGGCCAACTGCTCCGTCGTCACGCCATAGAAGGCGTCGCTATAGGCGAATGAGCGCAGGATCTGCCCGTCCACGTCCACGTAGCCATACTCTTCCAGGCTGCCGGGCGTCCAGCCCACGAACTGGAGCCGGTCGAACCCGCCCGCGCCTTCGCTCCACCCACTGAACGGCACGACGAGCATGTCGTCGAGCACGGTGAACGCCTTCACGTCTTCGAACGCGCTCGACCACGACCACCCCTCGCCGAAACTGACCGTGTCGACTTCCGCGGGAGCGGCAGGGTCGCTCACGTCATACATGCTGACCTTGACGCGGCGGCCGTCCACGTCGTCGACGCCCAGCGCAATCAGGCGGTCGCCCCGCGGTTCGATATGCGTGGACCAGCCCGGCACCTCGAGCAGACCCGCCACAACCGGGTTCGCCGGGTCTGAGAGGTCGAGCACAAACAGCGGGTCCTGCACGAAGTACGTTACGACATAGGCGCGCGGCCCATCGAAGCGGGTGGCGAACAGCGTTTCGCCCGCGGCGTCCGGGATAGTCGCTTGACCCATCACCAGCAGTTCATCCGGATTCGCCAGGTCCACGGTCGTTACGAAGACATCGCGCTGGGGCCACCAGGTATTCGAGACCACGCGCAGCACGCCATTGTACGCGTCCATCTTGAAACGGTCCGCCACCTGCCCGTGCACCTGAATGGCATCGCGCACCTCAATGAGCCCCGCCGGGTCGCTGATGTCAAGGTACGTGATGACCGAATCTCCCGTATTCCAGTCCGACGCAGCGACGAAAAGGGCGAAATTCGTCGCCTGAATCACGTCACCATAGCCTTCGAAGCTCATCTGGTCCGCTTGATAGATGTGTTCCGGGTCCGCCACATTGAGGCTGGTCACCCACGAAGAACTGCTTTTTGTTTTCATCACCACGTCGTCAACCCACGCCCATTGATACTCCGCGCTGATGGCGTACAGCACGTCTCCGACGAGCCGGCTGTCCACGAAGTCCCCCGCAAGGTCGAATTCCCCGATGATGGCTGGCTTCGACGGGTCTGCCACGTCGAGAACGTAGACCCGCGACTCTATGTCGTAACTCAAGGCATCTCCCACCGTCACCACGCCGCCCGCGTAGGCGACCAGCACATAGGCGCGGTCCCCGACCAGGTACAGGTCACGCGGATAACCGTACGTGGGCGCCTGCGAAACAAGCGTCTCGCTGTCGAGGTCGACGATGCTCAGGCCGCGGTACTGGTTGAGGACATACAGCCAGTTGCCGTCCCGCCGGATGACATCGGGCTCGACCACCTCCCGTTCGGCCTCGCCTTCCTCGCCCGAGGAATCATCCACGCCGCCCGGCTGACCGTAGGGCGGCCCGTCGGTCATGTTTGAATTTCGGTAGGGATCGGCGCTCAGGAAAGAGAAATGCTGCGGGTTCCACCAGGACGGACACCCTGTCAACACACCCACAGCGAACAGAGAGACCACAAGCACGCCACGGCATGACATGGCCAAACGCTCCCTTCGAGGGGCATGCTTCTTTCGACACGCCCCCGCAACGAACTGCACCATTATACACTACCTGCGGGGAAGCGGAACGTTTCATCGAATCCGCGGCCAAGGCGCCCCGTAGTCCGCAACACTGCCCGGCGACCCATCCCGGGGTAGCCCGGCGCCGCCCGGCCCCTTCAGGGCGCGGCGGGTGCAGCCTCGCCTTCCGCGAAGTAAGTGTCGATTCGCTCGCGCAATGATGCCCGCTCTTCGCCGCCCGCCATGAACCCGAAGTAGGCGATGGCCCGGTCGAGTTCCATCAGGTCGATGAAGAACTGGTAGATGGACCCGGCGGCCGCCAGTTCGGCGGTAAGCGCGACATTCTGCGCATCGAGCAAGTCAATCGCGGAAGCCCTGCCGCGCGCGTAGCTCTCGCTCACGAGGTCGAGGTTCTTGCGGGCCGTTTCCTTGCGCTCCTGCGCGCCCGCGATATTCATATAAGACGCGGCGGCCTTGTGCGCGGCAACGCGGATACGCTCCTCAATCTTCTCCTGCACGGCGCTGCGCTGCAGGTGCAATTCCTCGAGTTTTCTCTCTGCTCGAAGCCGCTCCGCTTTCCGCGCGCCCCCGGCATACAACGGCAGCGACGCATTCAACCCGATGGACCAGTCCGTGTCCTCCTCCGGCGCGGGCATGAAGAGTCCCGTCAGCGGCGACGCGTCCGCGCCCTCGCCGCCGAAGGCAAGATTGCGTTTTGCCTCAGCCTGTAACCCGACGGACGGAATGTAGTACGCCCGTTTGGTGGCGGCGAGAAAACGTTCCTGCGCGGCGATGCCTTCGTCCAGTTGCACGAGTTCCGGGGACCGGGTCAGTCCGTCGCGCACCATGAAATCGCGGAAGCGGTCGAAACTCCGGGGCCGGTCGAGATAACGCACCGCAAATTCGCGCACGGGCAACAGCAGTTCATCGTCGATGCCGACTTCCTGCGTCGTGAACCCCTCCTCCTGTGGCAGGTGCAGGATACGGTTGAGGTCAATCTCAGCGGCCTCGCGCATGGCTGTCGCGTTGGTCACTTCAATGCGCGCGCCCGCGAGCTCGCTCTCCCATCGGTAGACTTCGCCGGGACCCGCCGTGCCGACGTCCTGCCGCACTTTCGAGAGTCCGAGATGAGTGCGGGTCAGGCGCAGGTTGTTCTTCTGGATGCGTTCAAAGGTTTTCGCGCGCAGCACATTGAAGTACGCGACCGCCGCCCATTGCGTTATGTCCAGTTCCAGTCCCGCGTAATCCTGGCGCAACGCTTCCTGAAGCCGCCTCGATATTTCCAGATTCGCGTGGACCTTGTCATCGTACAGCAGTTGCTGCAGGGTAAGCGAACCCGTCCAGCTCCGCTCCGGCTGGTACGGCGTCGCCGTATCCTCGTCAATCATGATTCCCGTTGTAGACGCGCCCAGGTGCGGCTTCAGCAGGGCGCGCGCCGCCGCGATGTTCTGCGCGCCGCCTTCCACGGCCTGCTGTTTCGCCGCCAGCTCCAGATTCGCCGCCAGGGCCGTCTCGACCGCGCCGCGCAAGGTGAGTTCGCGCAGCGCAAGCTGAGCGTCCTCCTGATACAGGTTCGCTTCCGCCAGAGTCGCATATGTCGGCTCATAGCCAATGGCGCGCGCCGTCGCCATGTTCAACGAAAGCCGCCCGCCCTCCGGAAACGTGACGGGCAGGCGTTCCGGAGCTTCCCCGTCCAGAATCCGCTGCACGTACAGCGCCACGCGCCGCGCCAGGCGCGTGTCGTCCGCCCCGGGGTGCAAGGACAACAAGATGCCGCGGGCAACCTCGGCTTCGCCCAGCAACGAGAAGCTGGGCAGTCTGCGCTCAATCAATCCGCGCACCAAGGCTTCGAATTCCGGGCCGGGCATGCGCAAGAGCGGAGCCACGTATACGGCCTCCGTACCCTGCGGCAACGCCGCCAGCGCTTCCGATGCCGAGACGTCGACAGGGACCACCGCGATGTCCAGCCCCAGCCCTTCCGTTGCCTGCAGCGCATTGGCCGGAATCGCGGGAATACCCTCGATGAGTTCCCGCGCAGCCAGGACGGCGACCTTAGTGAACGGGACCAGGTCGCGGAACGCCTCCAGGTCGCGGCGCAACGGCGCGGGCATGGTCAGATACACCAGATTCCTGACTCCACTGGCGCCGCCGTCACGCGGCAGCCCCAGCAGTTCGCCGTCCACCACCCGCGCCGCGACCACCGGCTTCGGCAACGGCCCGCGCAACGACGCATTCGCCGAAGCCATGAGGCCTACAGCGATCACAATGTCCACCTTCGGTTCGCGCAGCAGACGGTCCAGGTGCGCCTCGACGCCCGCCATTGTCCAGTCTCCCTCCAAGGCATACGCCTCGGGGAAGGAAACGTCATAGGTCACCTCCAGCAGCGCTGGAATCTCCCGTTGCAGCGTGTCGCGCAGTTCCGCCCGCTCGACAGGACCGTCCGACACTGTCCCTATCGTCACGGGACGCGCCTCCGGCATCCACTCCGGCAAGGGCGGCAGGTCCACCAACCCCTCGACGAAAACACTCTCCGGGTTTTCGGGCGACGCGGGAACGGACGGTGTTTCGGGCAAGGGCTGCGCCAAGAGGGCAGCGCCTCCGAAGAGCAGGCAAACAACGGCGACAACGACAGCACCTGAGCGGCAGACACGCATCATGACAAGCTACCTCTTTCGGGAATGGGCCCATCCTAGCGCGGCGAGGCCGGAACAGTCCACCGCCATACCTCGCGCCCGGGTAAACATACGTTTGTTTGGATGCCAGGCAACGCGCATGCACGGCCTATTTCTCCGCATATTATGGTAAATCGTGATTTTTACAAGCAAACTGCGGCAGGAGAAGTCACGCGGAAACCCACACCGACAACTCACGCGTCTAAAATAGCCCGGGAATCGCCATTGCCATGGCCGGCGAATAGAAGAGACTGCCGGCCGCCGCTGGAGGGTCGAAAATATGGTTCGCGCCTTGCTTCCATTCCTTTTGCTCAGCGCCTTGGCGCGCGTCGCACCGGCGCAGCCGTTGACGCTGGAACAGAAGGCCGCCCTTTTTCAATACGATATGGAGGCGCGCTTCCTGTTCGACGGGCAAGCGTTGTGCAAGCTGAAACTGCCCGCGCCGCAGCGGGATTTCCCCGCGTATAACATGCCGGACAACGCCTATATGACAGGCATGTATCTTGGCGCTTTGTCCATGAAGTATGCCGTGACCGGGGCCGACGCCGACCGCATGGCGGCGCGGGGTTCCTTGCAGGCGCTGCATCTGCTGGCTACCGTCAGCGGCAAGCCGGGCCTGCTGGCCCGCGCGGCCTGGCCTGTGGACCGTCCCATGGATGACGACGGCGAGTGGCGCATTTCAGCGGATGGGAGATACAGGTGGCGCGGCGACGTGAGCACCGACCAGATGGACGGCGTCTTTTTCGGGTTATCGCTCGCCCATGACTTGATTGCGGACGAGGCAGACCGGGCGCTGATTGCGGCGGACGCCGCGGCGCTTGCGGACCACGTGCTCGAGAACGGCCTGCGCATCATCGACGCGGACGGCGAACCGACCACCTGGGGCAAGTACAACCCGCAGTATGCACGGCTGCTCGAACCGATGAACACAATCCTGCTGCTCCAGTTGCTCAAGGTGGCCCATCACGTCACGGGCGAGGCGCGGTTCGGCGAAGCGTACCGCACGTGGGCCATCGACAAGGGCTACGCGCGCACGGCGCTGCGCGCGCGAAGGTCGCTCGCGCCGACAGTCCCCGGCGCGGTAAATCACTCGGACGACGTACTCCTCTTTCTGGCCTATGAACCCTTGCTGCGCCTTGAGACAGATCCCGAGTTGCGCACGGCGTATCTGGAAAGTTTCCGCCGCTCGTGGGAGGGCGCGGGGCGTTTCCCCGGCATGAAACCCGAGGCAAATCCCCTGTACTCCTTCCTCGCCGCGAAATACCTGGACGACCCGTCTCAGGTGGCGCCCGGCATCGATACGCTCCGCTGGTTCTCCCTCGACATCAAGTGGAACCGTGATACCATCGCGCGTTACGAGCAGCAGTTCCATTTTACATTTGACCCCGCCGTGTGCAGCCCTGAGCCCGCGCCCAAAGCGCCGGTGCCCATTGATCGCCGCGAAAAGACCTGGTCCGCCTGGGTGCAAGACCCCTACAACAGCGCGGGGAATCGTTCGAACGAGGAACCCATCGAGTACAATGGCCACGACTACCTGCTCGCCTACTGGATGGGGCGACACCTTGGCTTCATTCGGGCCGGGGAATGACCTGGTTCGCCGCAATCGGCGCCGGTTCGCGGCAGATGGAACCGCCCCGCATGATTCAGGCAGTATCTTGCCCGGCTGGAATGGAATTCGCGAAGAGGGTTCCGGAGGCTGCAGGCCGTGCGAACATTGACAACGGCGCAAATTCGCGAGGCGGACCGGCGTTGTATCGAGGACATCGGCATCCCCGGCGCCGTATTGATGAATAACGCCGGCATGGCCGTTTACGGGCACTTGCCGCCAACCGGACCCGCGGGGATTGTGTGCGGCAAGGGCAACAACGGCGGCGACGGCTATGTTGTAGCGCGCCTCGCGCTGCTCGCGGGCAGAGATGCGCGCGTCGTGCTCGTGGCGCGGCCCGAACAGGTCGCGGGAGACGCCGCCACGTTTCTACGCGTGTTCCAGCGCCTCGGCGGCGTGGTGCAGGCCGTCGACGACGAGCGCGCCGCGGCACGGGCCGTACGGGGCCTGGCCGGGTGCGCGGTGCTCGTGGACGCCCTGCTCGGCACCGGGATCAGCGGCATTGTGCGCGGCCCCATCCGCGCGGCCATCGAGGCGTGGCCCAAGGCGCATACCGTTGCGGTGGACATTCCCTCGGGGCTCGACGCCGACACGGGCCAGCCTTGCGGCTGCGCCGTGCGCGCGGATGCCACGGTCACGTTCCAATTTGCCAAGCGCGGGTTTCTCGCGCCGGAGGCGCAACCCTATTTAGGGCGTCTTGTCGTGGCCGATATCGGCATTCCGGAATGCTGCGCGGAAGGGTTTTAATGCGCTGCTTTCTTGCGATAGCACTGCCACCGGCCGTGCGGCAGCACTTGGCCTCGCTGCAGGAGCGGCTGCGGCGCGCCCGGGCAAGCGTATCCTGGCCCCGGGCGGAGAACTTGCATCTCACGCTGCGGTTTCTGGGCGAGACCAGCGAGGAGCAGGCAACGGCAGTCTCGGACATCCTCGTTCCCGCGCTTGCCGCGTGCATCAGGCCCCAATTGGCCGTGCGCGGCGTGGGCGCATTCCCGCGCCTGGACCGGCCGAGCGTGATATGGACAGGCGTGGAAACGCCGGGCGCGGCGCTTGCGGCCATTCAGGCCCATTGCGAAGAGGCCGCCAGAACAGCCGGTTCAAAAGCGGAGAAGAAACCTTTTGCCGCGCACATCACGCTGGGGCGTGTGCGCGATCAGCGCCGTCTTCGGGAACTCGTCCGGTGCCTTCGCGGAGAACACGATTTCAGCGCGGGTGAATTTGCCCCAGTGGCTGTGACATTATTCGAGAGCGACTTGACGCCCGGAGGCGCGCTGTATACCCCCTTGCGAGAATTCCCGCTCTATGCAGCATCTGATGACCCTGAATAGCCTGCTGGCCACGGCGCAGCGCGCTTTCCCTCCGGAACTTGTGGAACCGGAACAGGTGGCCATCGCGCCCGCGGCCCAGATCATCAGCGCCATGACCGGGATTCTGCTCACGCTTTACATGATGGCGATATTGTTGCGCTGGCTCGGCCCCTGGCTGGAACTCAGCGATCGCGCTCTCTTGATGCGAGGGGCAGCCCGTATAACGGACCCTCTAATCAGACTGATGCGGCGGATCTTGCCGCCGATGGGACCCATGGATTGGGGGCCGCTGGCCGCGCTCGTGGTGGTCTGGCTGGTGCGGTTGCTCCTGGTCCGGTACTAATGCGCGAGCGGAACGCCGCATCGCGCATGTGGGGTAGTGCTGCCGTATGTTCCGAACGTCGCTGGATGCCCTGCGCGAGCAGATGGTCGAAACGCAGATCGCCAGGCGCGGCGTGCGTGCGCCGGAAGTGCTCGGTGCGATGCGGACCGTTCCACGACACTTGTTTGTGCCGGCGGAATACGAACGCGCCGCCTATGAAGACCACCCGCTCCAGATCGGCTTCGGCCAGACCATCTCGCAGCCCTACATGGTTGCGGCAATGACCGAACTGCTCGAACTGCGGCCCGAAGACCGTGTGCTCGAGGTCGGCGCGGGCTCCGGCTATCAGGCAGCCGTTCTGGCAACCCTTGCGCGTGAAGTCATCAGCATTGAGCGCCATCCCGGATTGGCGGAAAGAGCCGCGGACCGGCTGGCCGGGCTCGGCTACGACAACGCCGTCGTATACTGCGGCGATGGATCACTCGGCTGGCCCGACGAAGCGCCATATGACGCGATACTGGTCACCGCGGGCAGCCCGTGCATACCGCACGCGCTCAAGAACCAATTGGCGCCCGGCGGGCGGCTTGTTTGTCCCACAGGCTCTCGGGACGTGCAGCGACTTATCAATATCGTGCGGACGGAGACCGGTTTCACGGAAACGTATGGGATAAGCTGCATTTTTGTGCCGTTGATCGGGGAACAAGGCTGGCCCGAGGACACTTTCTGAGGCAGCATATGCCTGTTCAGATGGTTTTCACGCCCCCGCGCCGCCAGGTAGTCCAGCGCGATCCCACGAGATTCCACAACGGAAAGTTGAGACGCGGTTCGTAGTAGCAGACGTAGTAGTTGCGCGTGCACCGGTCGCAGTCGCGCAGTTCCCGCAGCTTGGCCTGATACTCCGGCGAGGCAAGCGTCTCCGCGACGGGGCGGCCGCTCCAGTCGAACCCGTCGGTCCAATTCATGCCTTCGAGGCAGGGGAAAAGGGCGTTCCCGTAACTTTCGAGGTGATGGCAGCCATAGATGCATGCCGCGCGGCGCAACAGGAGATTTTCCGGTTGCAGCATGAACGCCAGATAATTGCGCAAGAAGGTCTTTGAATTTACCACGTGCGGCGCCGCAATCAACTGGCCGACCGCGGCCGTCAGCGTCTGCTGTTCCTCGGGAGACAAGCGCCTGCGATAGGGGTCCGCCGGGTCCGTCACTTCGAGTCCGGGATGGTCGTTCTTGGGCTGCACCTTGATTTCCACGCCGAGCTCGCGCGCCAGGTTCACTACATACCGAGCATGTTGCGGTTCGGTCGGACTCAGGATGGTGTTCATGACGATGCGCGTGCGCGGCGCATGCGCCCGGACGCATTCGATCGCGCGCAGCACGCCGCGATAGGACCCTTCCATCCCGCGCACGACATCATGCACGGCTTCGGGACCGTCGAGGCTGAAGCTGATCTCAGAGACGCGCGCGTCGGCCAGTTGGTGTGCCCGGTCCTCATTCATCAAGTAGCCGTTGGACACGACGTGGGTGTAGAGGATGCCGCACTCTTTCGCGTAGCCGAGCAGCGGGATGGTGTAGGGTACGGCAAGCGGTTCGCCGCCGCTGATGGACAGATACACCAGCTTGAGCGCGCCAAGCTGGCGGATGCGTGCGCGGGCGTCCTCCTCGCGCACGGTCTTCGGCGGGCGCACACGCCAGATGTTGCAGAAATGACACTTGAGATTGCACGCGCTTGTGATGTAGAGGCCGCACGCGAGCGGCGTGGCCCGCCGGAAGAGCAGGTAGCGCACGTGCCAGCGCGCCATACGGTACGCGAAGGGCAGGAGCGGCATGCGCGGGATCAGGATTCGGAGCACGAGGCGCCCTCCAATGCTTCACCCGCGCCCGCGCGCTGCGCCGGAGCGCGCCGCAACAAGTCGTCAACAACGGGGAATACGTCCTCAGGGGAAATCGTCTTCAGACAGACATTGTTCGTGCAGCGCGTATCCTTCGAGTAGAACAGGTTCAAGCACGGGCTGCAATGGAGTTCCCGGTAGAACACGCGATGATGTTCGCCGACGGGGCCGTAGAGTCTTGGCGTTTCCGGGCCGAAGAAAGAAACGGTAGGTATGCCGCACGCCACCGCGAGATGCAACGGACCGCTGTCGTTGCCGATAAATAGGACGGCTCGACGCAGCAAGGCGGCCAATTCCTCGATGCTGAGATGGCCCGCCAGGTTGTGCACGCGGCGGTCCGGGAAACGTCGCGCCAAGCCGTCCACATAGCCGGATTCCTCCCCGGCGCCGATTAGGGCCACGACGAGGTGCGCGCCGTAAGGCTCCGCAGACAGCATCTCGCGGATCAGCCGCTCGAAATGGCCCAGGGGCCAGCGCCGATTCGGACACAGATCGCTCGCGTTCACGTTCGCAACCACGAGTAGATCATCTGCACGCAACCTCTCACTTTCGAGCAGCGCATCGACGCGCGCCAAGGCTTCGGGCCTCGGCCGGATGCCGCATTCGGACAGCGGCCGGTACGTCGCGGGGACGCCGAGCGGCGCGAGCATCTTCAGGAAAAGGCGCGAGATGTGCTGGGACACGTCAATAGCGATCATGTGGGTGAAAATCCAGTCGCGGACGCGCCGGTTATTGAAGAAACCGATGCAAACTGTGTGCGTCGTCCGCAGGAGCCGTGTAATCAACGCCACGTAGTAGGAAAAGAACTCGCAATCGAAGATGATATCGAAGCGTTGACGCCGCAGCCGAAGAATCTGCCTAATTGTCTCCGCAAGGAACACGAGAATCCCCTTGCGAAATTCGACCGTGGCCACGTCGTCGATCATGGGGAGCAGCCGGGCAGCACCGGCGTTCTGCGCAAACGTCAGCAGCGTGATGCGCGCATCGGGATGCGCTTCTTTCAGCGCCGCGAGCATCGGGCACATCTGGAGAATGCTGCCGAATCCGAAACACTTGATGGCCAGAATGGCGCGCGGCGCTTGGGGCGGCGTAGCCCGGCGTTTGCCTCCGAACATGGAAACGACGTCTAGCAACCGCAATCCGAGACACAACAGGAAGCCGCAATGAAGATCAATCTTTCGCGCCAGACTGACTCTCACGGGGTGCGATCCTCAGGCCCCTCCTGCGGGGTTATGCGCTGTACGGCCTGGACCCAGATTGCCATATCGCGCAGGTCAATGTGAAAACCGGCCGGCGCAGGGGGATTTACGTACCATCCCGCGGATGCGGCCTGGACGCCTGGCGGACATAATACCCGAAACTGGAACACGGCCCATCTGGGGCGCATTCCGTTCGATGAAGCGCTGGGCACGGCCCTGCGCCTGCTATCCACGATAGACCCGTGTGCATCAAAGAAGCGCAACGCCAGACCCGTATTTCGCAGGCTTACGTCGCCCCTGACCGCCGCGCGAACTGTAATCAGGTTACCCTCGGACACCGAAAACGGCGGCGAGTATGTCGCCCAGAATGCGTCCGGTTCGGGAAAGCGCACCCGAAGCGCGGAATGCCCCGGAGTTTGCTCACCTGCCGCCGCGGTCAGTTCGACGTGACCGGCGTCGCCGTCCATGGTCCACGGATGCAACCGCGCCAGCGGCGGCGCGGCCTGATCGACGCTGAACGGCGGAGCAAGCGTTCTTTGCGGGGTCCCCAACGCGAGCCACCCCTGATACAGCGCGCAGCCGCGGTACGAGGCGGCCGGTCGCATGGCGTGCGCGCCGGAAATCTGCGGCAACTCGGCCAAATCGGGCGGCGACGCGATCCACCAGAGTCGGCAGCTTTCGGGCGGCTCGGGACTTGGCCGGAGGACGGGGAACACGTAACGCGTCAGGTAATGCTCGACGGGCGCGGGCAACTGCTGATCAAAACCGACAACATCGTCATCCTCCATGTGTACGGCGAGGAAGCGAGCGGCGGACTTGCAGTCCGCGAACACACACGTGAGCCAGGTTGTCCCGCGGGGGAAATCCCGGACGTAGAAATGGGCCGTCGCCGCACAGTATAGGCCGATGAAGACGCAGGCCGTCGCCGTGCGCAATCCCGAGGATGACGAGACCAAAAAGCCCGGAATGCGGGCAAGCGCCCACGCCAGCGCATCGATGCAGGCCACGACCCCGGCGGCCAGCGCTATGACGAAGAATGGCAATAGAAACAAGGTGTAACGCGGTTCCGGCTTGAGGTCCACGACGAGCAACGCCGCAGCCGGACACGCCAATGCAGCAAGGAGAATGCCTGCCCCGAATCGCCTGCGCGCGAGCGCCGTAAGGAGACCGAACAGAGCGAGCGCCGCGGCACACCAGAAGGCTATGCCGACAAGGCCGGTAATCGATTCGGCGAATCTGTCGAACGGATGCCAGACAGACTGTTCCGCGCCGGACAAGAAGTTCAGGAGGTCTTCGGGCCACGCGCCGTGGAAGATGCGCCGCCATAACCCGCGATGGAGCGAAAAGACAGGAAGGTAGGCGATACATACAAGCGCCAGGCCTATGCCAAGTGCGGCCGCTGTAATGGCGGCGCGCCCGAGCGCCTGAATGGGTCGTGACCGGCCCGCCAGGCATACCCCCGCCGTGAACGCGACAAGGACCGCGGCCCAGGCGCTGAGCAGGACAAGGGAGGAGAGGTGCGTGAGGCCCATGACGAATGTGCAGAGCGCCAGTGCGGCCAGTCTCGGCACCGTGGGTCGATCAAGGCAGAGGTAGAGCAAGAGCGCGGAAGCCAGTGCGCAGAGCATGACCAAGGTGTAGCCGCGCGCGCTCATGGAATACGCGACATGATAAGGGGCCCAGGCAAGCAACGCCGCCGCAACAAGTGCGACGGCGCGGCTGTTGAGCAAAGTCCGGCCCGCACCATACACCGTTGGAATAGCGGCTAACCCAAACACCAGGGCGGGAAGCTGCAGCACCCAGTCCCGTTCGCCGAACGCCAGATACGCCAGCCACATCAGGAATGAATAGACCGGGTGGTTCGTCGAAAAGTACGGCTGAAGAAAGATGCCGCGCCACCCTTTCCTGACGAAAAGGTCGAATGCCACGGCTTCGTCCGGGGTGATGCAGTAGTCCCAGCCTTGAAGTCGGAGCAGGAGGCCGAATAACAGGATTCCGCACAGCAAGGCGCGCGTGGCATGGCGTTCAGCATGTGGAGTACTGTTCGCCATGTGATTGTTATGCGTCGCGCCCAAAAGACGGGGCTCCCGCGTGGTTATCGGGCGGCATTGTCCCACACTTGCGTCGGTAAACGGAAACCGCGGCCCTGGAGACCGCTGCGCGTCCGCCTCCAGGGCTCATTCATTGTCCGTTCAGTCCGGGAACCCCGGCGGGTCTTACTCGGCGGCCAGGTACGGCTGCGGTGCGGTCTCGATCGTCTGGGATACGATCTTGCGAATATCCGCGGCGGGCAGCCCGCAAGCGATGCACTCCGCCACCGCTTCCTTCAGGTGGCTGCGAACGGACGAAAGAGCGCGATCCCGGCAAATCCTTGTTGCCTTTTCGGAGATGGTGACGCCGACGCCGCGCCGGGTGTGCACCACTTCCAGCAGTTCCAGGTCCCGATAGGCCTTCGTTACGGTGTTGGGGTTGACATCGAGCATGTTGGACATCTCGCGCACCGAGGGCAGCAGATCTCCCGCCTTCAGTTTGCCCGACGCCACCGCGAATTCAATCTGATTCTCGATCTGCACGTAGACGGCAATCGCACTGTCCAGGTTGATGGAAAAGGGCGCTTCTTCTTTGTTCGCCATGTCCTCAGACTCCTTTCTTCCTGTTGTCCCCAACGAAGGCGGGTTACCTTCGTTGACCCATACACCTCTTCACCTTAAATTGCTTACGGGCTCGCTGCGTAACTACCTCGCCACCTTTTGCCGCACACGAACGCCAGAATTGCCTCACCCTCAGTCACTCCTCCGCCGGTCGCATGCCCCCCTGAAAACCTGCCGCGCCGACCGCTCTTTCAAACTTCGGGTGGCGCCCCGCCACGACCAACGTCGTTTCTCCTTTCACTTCATGAGTATCATACCATTTTTGAAGGTCGGAAAGATAGCCCCTGCGCGCCTGTTCGAATTTTTTCGTAAGCTCCACGCAGACCGCGGCGCAGCGGTCGCCCAATATTTCATGCGCCGCGCCCAGCAGCGCCGCCAGGCGGAACGGCGACTCGAAGAAGACCAGCGTATGAGGAGAGTCTCGTTCCATTTCGAGAAAACGGGCACGCGCACCGGGCTTCCGCGGCGGAAATCCTTTGAATGTGTAACTGGATGTCGGCAACCCGGAGACAAGCAACGCCACATGCACCGCGCTGGGTCCGGGTACTGCCACAATTTCGTGGCCGGCCTCGATGCTGGCACTGATCACGCGGTAGCCCGGGTCGCTGATGCCCGGGCAACCACCCTCGCTGCACAGGGCTACGGCAACACCCGCGTCGAGCAGGCCCAGAATCCGCTTGGCCGCGTGTTCCTCGTTATGCTCATGACACGAAAACCACGTCCTGGGCCGCGGGATGTCATAGCGCTCGAACAGGCGCGGCGTCACGCGCGTGTCCTCGCACGCGACCGCGCCCACCTCTCCCAGCACGCGCACGGCGCGGAAGCTGAGGTCTTCCAGGTTGCCGATCGGCGTCGCAATAACGTAAAGCGTGCCCACGTGCGTCTTCCCCAAGCCCAGATTCGCGCTGGAACCTAGGCTTCGATTTGCGGCTTGAAAACGGCGATGTCCGCCTCTTGAAAAACGCTGACCAGGCGCCCGAACATCGTTTCGTCTTCGTAGGTTCCCACAATAGCTCCGCCGGAACCCGCGAATTTCGCGTGCGCCCCTACGCTGCGCGCGCGCTCGACCATGTCGACATTGCGCGGGTCCAACTTATAGATCGAACGACGGCGCTCGAAGTTCGCATCCATAAGCGGCCCAATTTCGCGGCCGCGCCCCGCCAGAATCAGCGCGCGCGCCTCCGCGGCGTAGCCGGCGAAATCTTTCATCGCCTGCACCAATTCCGGGTCGCCGCGCAGCCAGCGCTCGCGGATGTTGTTATGGAACGTTTCCGAGCCTTCTCCAAGGTCCCGCTGATACGCAACGAACAGCGGCGGCAACAGACGGCAGTCGATCTCTTCATAGACCCCGTGCCCCTGACTCTCCATGATTGTCCGGTCAAAGTCCATGTACACGCAGCCTTCGTACACCTGAATGACCCGGTCCTGAAGGCCCGCGGAAATGCTCAATTCCTCCGTCTCGACGCTCAGTATCAGGTTAGGCAGTACTGCCTTCGGTATCTCGACCTCGTAGTACTCCATGAGGCAGCGCAACGTCGCCGTAACCAGCGCGCTCGAGCCCGCCAGCCCCAGGCGCCGCGGGATGGTCGACCGGTAGCGGACCGAGAAGCTCTTGGGCGCCAGCGCCAGCTTGTGCTGGTCACAGTATTCCACGAACTTGCGTATCGACGCCTTCATCAGGCGGATGCCGCCATAGTAGCCATTCGCCTTGACGTCCCGCGCCAGTTCCCGGACGGAATCATAGCGTGACCGGTCTTGAAAACTGGGCACAATCTCGACCTCGGGATGTTCGTACAGGCTCACCTTCGCCGAGAAATCCCGGATCACAAAGCTGATAGTCTTGCCGAAGTAGCCGTCTGACGGATTTCCAATCAGCCCGGCACGGGCATACGCTACCGCTTCACATGCCATCCGCATCTCCTTGAAAATGGAAGATTCTGAGCATACGAAAGCGTTAACGGCAATGCAAATGCACCGGATTTGCCCCATTTTGCCCAGGTAACCCGCGTTTGGTGGCGCGGCAAGTCGCGATCGTGATATGAAGGGTGCTCCAATCGGAAGAGGTTCTTATGGTCGGCGGAATACTGAACGGTTTCGACATCGTGACACGGCATCTCATCATGGAGAAGGACCTGAACGCTGAAGGGCATCTCTTCGGCGGCGCAATGCTGGCCTGGCTCGATGAGGCGACGGGCGTCTACGTCATGGAAAAGATCGGCTACCCGGATTTTGTCACGGTCGGGCTGGACGACGTATATTTCAAGGCGCCGGGGCACCGCGGCGACGTCATTACCATCTACTGCAGGATTGTGAAGACCGGCGCTTCGTCCATCACGGCGGAGACCAAGGCGGTCAACCACGAATTGCGCACGGGCGTGGACCGCGAGATCATCACCTGTCATTTCACGTTCGTGTGTCTCAAAGACCACAAGGCATATCCGTATTTCAAAAGTCCCGAGTACCGGAATTGGTTGAAACGGCAGCAGGCCGCCGGCCGCCCGAAAACGCGGCGGCGCGCCCCGTGAGGACCAGGAGACCCCTTATGACAACCGTAATGAATCGTCGAGGCTTTCTGTGCGCCGCGGCGGCAGGCGCGGGCGCGGCCGTCACCTCCAGCGCGCTGGCCCAAACGCCCGCGCAGCGCTACCAGGAGTCGATCAGCCCTTGGCCTCTTGCGCTCAACGCAAGCACAATCCGGCCCACGCCGCCGCTGGACAAGATTCGCGTCGCCGCGGAAACCGGGTGGGATGCCATCGAGCTGTGGATCAACGATCTGGAGCAAATCGAAGACGAAGGCGGCAACCTGAAGGATGTAGCCAAACAAATCCAGGACCTCGGCCTCTTTGTCCCGAACATCATTGGCCTGTGGGACTGCCTGCCGCCGACGCCGGCAGCCTTCAACGAGTCCCTCGTGAAGACGCGCGAGCGCATGTGCCGCGCCGCGGATATCGGCTCGCATTTCGTCGCGGCCATTCCGTCGCCGGACCGCCCCGATTTCGACCTGAAATGGGGCGCGGAGTGTTACCGGCGCCTGCTTGATATCGGGCGCAACGACTACGGGATCACCGTCGCGTTCGAGTTTGTCGGGTTCATGAAGGGCGTACACCGGCTCGGTCAGGCTGCGGCCATTGCGCTCGACGCGGACCACCCGGACGCCTGCCTCATCTGCGACACGTTCCACTTGTACCGGGGCGGCTCGGGATTCCACGGCATACGGCACGTCGCACCCACGCTTATCGCCAATTTCCATTGGAATGACATGCCCGCGGACGTGCCCCAGTTCGAGGGCAAAGACGAACACCGCCTCTATCCCGGCGAGGGTATCCTGCCGCTGAACCAGGCGCTGCAGGACCTGAAGGCCATCGGTTATGCGCGCACGCTCTCGCTCGAACTGTTCCGCCGCGAGCATTGGGAACAAGACCCGAAGGCCGTGGCCGAGACCGGTCTACGCAAGATGCGAGACAATATTGCCGCCGCGGGCGTATAAGAGGGCTCGGGGCGGGGCGCGCCCTTAGCGCGCCTCGGCCCCCGTTCCGGATACGCCGTATTTCGCGAGTGCGTCGCGCGCCGGGCGGCATTCCGGATTAATGCGCAAGGCGTGACGCCAGTCTTGGACAGCCGCCACGGTGTGGCCCGCCTGTTCGTGGGCCAGCCCGCGCAACAGCAGCGCCTGCTCGTTATCGGGGTCCTTCGCCACAATAGCATCAAGCAATGCGATGGCCTTGATGGGGTCGCCGCCCTGACTGCGCTCCGCAAACACGAAGGGCTTCACTTCGGTGAGCCGCGCCCTCAAGTTATCCGGGTCCAGTTCCAGCGCCCGGGCAAGCGCCGAGTCCATCAGTTTCCGGTACTTCTTCGCCTGGTAACCGGTGCGGATCATGACGCCGTACACGTCCGCGCGGATCCGCTGCGTTTCCGACGTTTCCGGCAGTCCATCGAGGCATCCGAGGGCTTCCCCGGCCGCGGCGTCGATCTGTGCGCCCAGCGCGCGCCGCGCCGCGCGGTCTTCCGGCGGCAACGCTTCAAATTCGATGCGCCGCAATTCCGCGAGCAGCAGCAGGCTGCGCACGAACCACTCCCTCCGCGCCGGGTCGGCCAGCGCTTCCGCGTCCGCACGCTGCGCCTCAACCAGCGCCGCTGCCGCCGCGGCGTCATAACGGCATTGCGCGTCGCGCAGGCCGTCCTCGACCGCGCCCGGACTCGCCGGTTGCGTCAGCAGCAGGACAAGCAGCGGGATCATGACGGGCGGCTCTCCGCACATCCGGCAAACAGGCAATCGGCGACGGCCTGAAACAGGCGCTCTTCTTCACGGCGGAAGAAGTGGTCGCATCCATCCAGTTTGCGGTATGTCTTGGGCGGCTGCAACGCCGCATATTCGTCAAGAAATGATTCCAGCGCGAATGCGAAATCATCTTCGCCAAAGAAAAAGCACTTGGGCGCTGCGCACGCGCGAAACGCCGCCAGCGGCACGCGGCGCACGGGCGGGCTGACGCCGATCACACAGGCAGGGTCCGCAGCCGCGGCCAGCATGCCCGCGATCACCGCGCCAAGCGAATACCCGATAATGACCCGCCGCGCGCCGGGCAGCCACCGGCCCAGCGCATGGAACGCGCCCGCCGCATCGGGGAGCAGTTCTTCGTAGCGCTGCCGCGCTTCCATTTCGGCGAAATGGTCGAAGACACTTTCGCCGGGCCGCAGCCGGATTTCGCTCGCGCCCACGCCGCGGTAATTGAAGCGCAGGCTCAGCGCGCCCGCGGCCGCGCCGCGCCGCGCGAGATGGCGCACGACGTTATTGTCCATCGTGCCGCCCATGTGCGGGTGCGGCGCGAGGACCACGAACGCCGCGCGCGGCACGCTCGTCTCGGGATAGGCCAGCACGCCTTCAAGCCGCAATTCGCCGGCGTCGAAAACGGTCCGTTCTTCAACGAATTCCCGTTCGCTCATCAGTAGAGCCCGATGTTCTGGTTCGGCGCGTCCGCGGGCAGTGGGTCGCGCACGCCCTCGCGCTGGAATCCCGGCGCCTGTATTTCATGAATCACGGGCGCGGCCTCGTCGCGTTCGATAACATTCGGCAATAGCGCGCTCTCGTCCAGCCGATGGAAACGCACGCGCCCGCGCGCCGCGCCTTCCGGCGCGTCCACGCGCAATACCAGTCGATGACCGTAAGGGTAATACTCGGGCGGCGCGTCCGGGTCATACTTCAGTTGCGGGCACATACCCGCGAGGCTGTTCCCGTATCCCGACAACGCCACCGCGTTCGGGAACCACGCCGCCGTCAGGTTCTTCCGGAATTCGGTGTCCAGCGCCATGCCGCCCAGATGGATGCCGGTAATGGCCTCGCGCAGCGGCTGTTCCAGGCGCTCGCCCAGCACGCGCAGCACGGGCGGCGTCGCGAAGAGCACGCCGATATGCTGGGATCGCAGCACGGCTTCGGCTTGCGCCAGCACGTGGTCCAGGTAACGGGTCCGGGCAAGCGAGTCCCCCGGCAGCCGCCGGGCCCAGCGGGGGTCGAAATCGACCATGAATGGGTCGACGGACCCCATGGCGACGGCGCAGGCGCGCGCGGCCTTGCCGATGATGTGCGGGCCCGACGGCCCGATAAACAGCCAGTGCACGTTGCGCGGGAACCGCACCCGCGCCGCGGCTTCGAGAAATGGCGCGATGAACGCCGCCTCGAATTCGTCCTTGCGGAATGCCGTTCTCTTGGGCGGCCCCGTGGTCCCGCCGGTCTCGGTCGTAATGAATTCAGGCAGGCGGTCGTGAAATCGCCGGGGGATAAAGTCCTCGATCGGGCGCTCCGCCAGCAGCCCGGCCGGCATGGGCCCAAAGCGGTCGAGGTCTTCAATACTCGTCACGTGCCGGCGCGGGTCGAAGCCCAATTCCGGGGCGCGTTCGAGCCAATAGGGCGCCCCCCACTTCGGATCGAAATGAAGTTCCATGATGCGGGCAAGATGGGCGCGCATGGGACCCGTGTTCATGTTGCCTTGTCCCCATACCGGAAAATCAGCGCCGGCGTCATTACCAGGTCGGCGGCCAGCGCCGCGATCATCGCCGCTCCGGCCAGCAACCCGAAGTATTGTATCGGCACGAAGGTCGACGCGCACAACGCGAAGAACCCGCAACACGACGTAACCGTTGCGATAACCATGGCGGGAGCCACGTGCCGCAGCGTGGTGCGCAATGCTGCTTCCTTCCCGGCTCCTGCGCGGCGGTCCTGCCGGTAGGCCGTGACCAGGTGCGCCGTGTTGTCTACGGCAATGCCGACGGCCACACTGGCCATCATGACCGTAGCGGCGTCGAGAGCAATACCGGCCGCGGCCATAATCGCAAATGCCGCGAGCACCGGCAAAAGGTTCGGCGGGATCGCGAGCAGCGTCAGCCGCCAGGAGCGCAACCCGGCCAGGATGCACAGGAAGACGACCACAAATGCCAGGCTGAAACTCCGTAACTGCATGAGCACGAGGTTAAGTTGGGCGTGAACCAGTCGCGGAACCATACCCGTCACGCATCCCGTCAAGGGCCGCGGCAGCGCGTCCATGGCCCGTTCCGCCGCGCGCAGTATTTCCAGGAATTGCGGCGACGCCATGACACGCACCAGCACCGACAGGCGGACGGCCCGGCCCTCGCTGGTCACAAACCGGGCCAACTGCGCGCGGCCCGCATCATCAAGCCCGGCAAGCAATTGCCCCGCTGCCGACTCGTCTTCCGGCAGCCGATAGTATCCGGAATCGGGGGCGTGGTCCCACTGATTGAGCTTCTTCAGCAGGTCCACCGGCGATAACACGCGGGCCACGCCCGGCACGGCCTCCAATTGCCTGGCCGCGCCGTCGAGCGCACCCCACACGCCGCGGTCGAGCCAGCCATCCGGCGCATCGACCAGCATCTCGATCGTGTAGAATCCCGTCAGCCGTTCGCCGACAAACCGGTAATCGCGCACCGCAGGCGAATCGGCCGGCAGGAACGTGAGCGGGTCCGCTTCCGTGCGCACCCAGCACACGGCAATCAATGAGGCCGTTCCCAGCACCCCGCCCGCGATGAGCACCATGCCCGAACGCCGCGAGGCAAGCCCGGCCAGCGCGTCCGTCCAGCCCCCGACGCGCGTCCGCGGCGAGTGCGCGGGCACGCGCAGCCACCGCGCCAGCAGCGGCGCGACCCCGAGGCTGACCGCCAGCGACACCATCATGCCGAGCGCCGCGAATACCCCGAGTTCGCGGACCGGCTCCATGTCCGCCGTGAGCAACGCGCCGAACCCGCACGCGGTCGTGACCGCGGCGATTGTGCAGGGCAACGCAGTTTCGCGCAAAGCCCTTTCCATCGCGGCGCCGGATGTTGTGCACTCAGGCCGGTGGTGCTGATACCGGCGCAAGATATGCACGACATTCGCGAGCGCAAGCACCCAGAGCAAGGCAGGCAGCACGGACGTGACCATGTTCATGGACCGGCCGGAAAGGCCCATCGCGCCCAGGGTGAGCACAAGCGAGAGCCCGGCGCACGCACCACAAACCACCGTCGCGCGCACGGACCGGAATTGCAGCGCCAGCACAAGCGCGGCGCATACCGCGGCAATAGGGAAAATGCGAGCCGACTCGCGTTCCGAGGTCTCATCTAATACGGCATTCAAGGCGGGCGAACCTGCAAGATGCACCCCATAGCCGTATTGCCGCAGCGGTTCGACGGCTGTCTCGATAGCATGCACCAGTTCGCGCCGGCCCAGCGGTCCGGCGGCCGGAGCCGCTTCAATGAATATTCCCGCCACGGAGCCGTCGGCGGAAATCACGAAGTCCTGAAAAAAGGGTGTCGCGAGCATGTCTTCGCGGAACGCATCCAAATCCTCCGCGCCGAAGAAATCCCGGTATACGGCCGGCACCCCCCAGACCCGCAGCACGCCCGCAATCCCCTCAATCCGTTCAAGCGCGGCGACCTGCGCATCTAGGCCCGGCTCATCAAGTATTTCGCGCCCCGCGTACGCGACGAGAACAAATTCGTCGCTGCCGAAGAAGCTGCGGAACCGCTCATACTGCCGCGCGGCGTCGCCCTCGGGTTCCAGCCACCGCTCCAGCCGGTTGTCAATGCCCACACGGAACGCGAGGGGAACCGCCGCGACGGAAAGCAAGAGCAACGTGTAGCCTGCAAGGTCCAGGAGGCGTCTGCCGGGGTGAGGTTTCGCGCGCGCGCTCATGGCATATACGGAAACCGCTGGAAGAAGGGCGCGAGCACCGTACTCAGTTTCAGCCCCATCTCGATGTCGCCCTCCAGTTGGATGCGCATGTCGAAGAAGGCTTCCTGCGGCGCAATGTGCCCCGCAACGACCTCGAGCAGCGTGCCCGCGTCCAGAGTGAAGCGGCAGACCGGCTCCGGTTCGTCAGGACCAGCCTGAACCAGCCGTCCCTCCTCCACCACCAAACGCCACGGCGCACCGGCCCCGTCGCTAACCGCGATCTCGAAGCAGACAGAAAGCGTCTTCAAGTCCTCGAGCAGCAATTGGCCATGGATGCGCGGCAGGAATTCGGTGAAGTAACGTTCTGCGCCTGCGATCGTGTCCGCCATGTAGACCAAAGATCCTTCCATACTGCCGCGGAGCCTGGAGAGACGCGCGGCAAGACGCATATAACACACTCTCCGTCCCAAAACGAAATCCGTTGCCCGGTGAAGATCGCGCAAAAAACGCTTCTTCCACCGCACGTTGCGCCGGTTTGCCGGTATGCCGAAAGGCTTGCATCGTTTAATGGAAACAGTCCCTGCAGCACGGTTCCAGGGAATTTTCCCGCTCCGGGATCGTGTTTGCGTGGAGTGAGCCTGAGTCGGACCGGGGGAGCGCCGGGTGAACGCATGTCAGCCTGCTCAGGTTGACCGGACGACGGCCGCCGCCGCCAGGAAATAGCATATGACACCAGAAGAAACGGAACCACCGGGGCCTAGACTCCGCCGCGAAGAGGCGTTGACGCTCCTGCGCCAAACGCCCCTGCTAGAACTGGGCCGCCGTGCGTTCGACCGGAAACGGGCGCGTTACGGCGACTGCGTGACATATGTGCGCAACCGTCACGTTAATCCCACTAATCTCTGCGTTTATTCCTGCAAATTCTGCGATTTTGCCGCAAAGAAGGGTGATGAACACGCCTATTTGCTCTCTGAAGAAGAGGTTCTGGGCAGCCTGGCCGACCCGGACCTCCGGGAAACGCACATCGTCGGCGGTTTGTGGCCCAAGTGGGGTTTCGACCGCTCGATCGCGCTGGTGCGCCGCATCCGGGCTGCGCGGCCCGACCTGTACATCAAAGCGTTTACCGCCGTCGAGGTTGCCTATTTCGCGCGGATGGAGCGTACCGATGTCGAGTCCGTGCTCCGCGCCATGATCGACGCAGGGGTGGACCTCATGCCGGGCGGAGGTGCGGAAGTGCTCAGCGAGCGAGTTCACAGAGAACTCTTCCCGGACAAGATCGGGCCCGAGGAGTGGTTGAAGATCCACGAGAAAGCCCATTGCCTCGGTCTGCCCAGCAACGCGACGCTGCTTTTCGGCCACACCGAGACCGACGAGGAGACCGTGGACCACCTGCTTCGAATTCGTGACCTGGAAGACCGCGCTCCCGGCTTTCAGAGTTTCGTTCCGCTTGCGTATCAGCCTGGCACAACGCAGGTCGCGCCCCGGCCGGCGAGCGCGCCGCGATGCCTGCGCATCATGGCTTTGGCGCGGCTGGCGCTCGATAACGTGCCGCATATCAAGGCCTATACGCCGGCGCTGGGCGTAGAGACGGCCGTGGCCGCGCTCACGTTTGGCGCGGACGACCTCGACGGCACGCTCGGACAGGAACGCATCATGCAATTGGCCGGAACCGCATCCCCGGCGTCGCTCACGGCCCAACTCATGGACCGCATGATCCGCCAGGCGGGGCAAGCCCCCGTCGAACGCGACGGCCTGTTCCGTCCGGTGCGCGGGGAAACCGCTCAGCTCGTTTCCGTCTAAAGGACCACGCCATGCTACGCATTGCCCGCATAAACAACCTTTCCGCGCGTCCGTACGCGTTGGTTCCGCCCGCGTTTCCCGCGGACGTGATGCCGTGCACGCCGACGGAGGTGTACAGCCGCGCGGTGCGAGGCTACTGCGATGTGGCGCTGATGCCGGTGGCGCGCCTGCGCGAACTGCAGGACCGGTTCGAGCCCTTGGGCCCTTACGGCATCGCCGCGCGCGGGCCCGCCCACAGCGTGGCAGTGTTCTCGAAGCTGCCGCTTGAACATGTCGTTGCCGAAAGACGGCCGGTCCACGTGACGCAGAAGTCGCAGACGTCGCGCGAGTTGTTTGCCATCTTATGCCGCCACAGCATCGGCTGCGAACCGGTACTTACGATCCGGTCCGAGGAAGCCGACGCCCGGCTGCTCATCGGAGACGAGGCGGCGGACACGGCGCGGGAAGAATCTCGTTGGCCACACCGGTGCGACCTCGGCCAATGGTGGTTCGACATCATGGGCCTGCCCTTCGTCTTTGCGCGCTGGGTAGTGCGGCGCGACTTGCAGCGCGACGAGCGCCGCCTCGTGCGGCAGTGGCTGGAAGAAACAACGGTTTTCGCGGCGTCGCCGGAGGGCATGCGGCATCTGGCGGAGGCGGGGTTCCCGAACCTGACCGGGGCCGCTGCGGCCCGGCGGGCAAAGGAATACTACACCAGTATTCACGCGAGGTTGACGTTCTACGATCTGCACGGACTGAGCGTCTTTCTGCGCTGCCAGGAAGCGCGGGAGCAGGAACAATGGGTCAAGAGCGCATAGGGGCCCGCGAAGCCTTGTATTTGCTGCAGGACGCGCCGCAGTTGACGCTGATGGAGCAGGCGGACGCAGTGCGCCGCGCGAAACATCCGGGCAACGATGTCACGTTTGTCATCGACACAAACCCGAACTACACGAATATCTGCGTGACCGGCTGCGCCTTTTGCAGCTTCTACCGCAAGGAAGGCCATCCGGATGCATACACGCTGACGCCGGAGCAGGTGGCGGAGAAGGTCGCGCGCGCCCAGGCTTGCGGCGCCACCACCGTCCTGTTACAGGGCGGTCACAATCCCGCGCTGCGCTTCTCGTACTACCTCGGCCTGATTGCCGAAATTCAAAAGGCCGCACCAGGCATTCACCTGCACCTGTTTTCGCCGCCGGAAATCGCGCACATCGCCGAAACAAGCAACATGGCCTGGGAAACCGTGCTGCGCGCGTTCTGGGACGCAGGCATGCGCACCATGCCGGGCGGCGGCGCGGAAATCCTCGTCGATGAAGTGCGGCGCGGCGTTTCGCCGAAGAAGATTTCGAGCGATACGTGGCTGGACATCATGCGCACGGCGCATCGTGTCGGCTTGAAGACGAGCGCCACCATGACCTACGGCCACCGCGAATCGCCGGAGCACATCATCGAGCACCTGATGCGCCTGCGCCGTTTGCAGGACGAAACGGGCGGTTTCTACGCCTTCATCCCCTGGAGTTTCAAGCCCGGCCATTCGCCGCTGCGGCGGCTGGTCGGGGAAGAGGAACTGCCCAGTCTCTACGTGCGCGTGATTGCCGCCGCGCGGCTCGTGCTCGACAATGTTCCGCATATCCAGGCCTCGTGGTTCGGCGAAGGCTGGCGCGCGGGCCAACTGGCGCTGCATGCGGGCGCGGACGACTTCGGCGGACTGTTGCTGGAAGAACACGTGCTGCAACAGGCGAAGCATGGGGTAGCCACGTCCCTTGAAGCCCTGCTGACGACGATCCGCGACGCGGGCTTCACGCCCGTCCAGCGGACGACTGCTTACGACATCCTGCGCCGCTTCGACGATCTCCCAAACGCCTTTGCGGGACCGCTTTCCTGCGCGCGCGGCAACGACGGCGCACCGCGGCTGGATACGGCGCTCGCAGGCGCGGTCTGAGAAGGAAACGTCAAGAATGCAATTGCGTATTGGACACAGCCCGGACCCGGACGACGCGTTCATGTTCTACGGTTTTGCCTCGGGGCAGGTGGCCGTACCGGGTTACGACATCGAGCACGTGCTCGGCGATATCCAGTCGCTCAACGAGCGCGCAGCGAGCGGCGACCCGCTCGAAGTGACCGCCCTGTCGCTGCACGCATTTCTCCATCTTGAAAATCGCTATGCACTGCTCGAAGTGGGAACGAGCGTAGGCCGCCGTTACGGTCCGCGGCTTGTCGCGCGGCATGCCGCGCCGATCGAAGCACTCGCAGGCAAACGCATCGCGTTGCCGGGGCCAAAAACCACGGCCACGCTCATCGCACGCGGATTGCTGCCGCCCTTCCATGAAATTCACATGGACTTCATCCACATCATGGGCGCCGTCGCGTCCGGCGCGGTGGACGCGGGCGTAATCATTCACGAAGGGCAATTGACCTTCGCCGAACACGGGCTTGCGCTGCTGGCCGACCTTGGCGAACTGTTCGCGCATCGGCACAACGGCCTGCCGCTGCCGCTCGGCGTCAATTGCGTGCGCGGCGACCTCGCGCCGGAGCTGCGCGGCGCCATTGCGCACGCCTATCGCAGGTCCGTCGAAATCGCGTTAGCTCAGCGCAGCGCCGCGGTCGAGTACAGCCTCAGGTTTGCGCGGGGGCTTTCCCGGGAATTGGCGGATCAATTCGTAGGGATGTACGTAAATGAGGACAGCCTGGCGTTCCACGACGAATTGCGCGAGGCCGTTCGGGTCATTCGCGAGCAGTACCTGCGCTCCGCCGCATGATTTGGGGCACAGGCCGTACACGAACAGAACAAGACAAGGATAAGGAGCAAATGGAACAACCGAGAATATTGACGAAGAAAGAAGTGGTCGACGCCGTGCGGCAAAGCGAGTGCTTCAAGGCCGAGGCAGCTTACGCCGCGCGCGGCGGATACAAGACGCTGGCCGGCCCGCGATTGTACAAGGAACTTGAAGACGAACAGGTGCGCGTGGTTTTTCCCACGAATACGGCGAACCTCGAAGAAGGCTCGGTAATCGCGATTACCTGCCTCTTCGACCGGAAAGAGAACGTCAACATATACGGCCACACCATTTGCGCGGGGCCGGGCGTCAACGCGCTGTTGCGCGCGATCCACGCCCCGCTCGGCAAGGCCACGCCCCAGCCCGGCGAGGCCGGCGAGAAGGCCGTACTGCATTTCGTGGCCTGGAAACAGGCGGCGTGGGGCAAGTTCCTCAACGACGAACTCGAATACGGCAACCGGAAAGCCTCTGAAATCTGGATTCGCAGTTTCTGGAAAGCGCTCGACCGCATGTTCGGCGGAGGCGTGCTGATGAACGTGCCGGATGACTTCCACTGGAAGGAAAATTGAACCATGAAGAACACCGTCTACTGCCTGCTCTTAGCCTTGACCGTCCTGTCCGGATGCATGACCACCGGGGGCGGCAACCGCGAACTTGATACGCGCGGGCCCGTTTACGTGTACACCGCGGCGGACGATGGCAGCCGTTTCGCCCAGTACGCGCCCGTGTTTGTCGTCGAGCACGCGGAGGACGATTACAACCGCATCGGCACGCCTGCGGCACGCCTCAAGGACGGCGGCGAGGAAGATGTCTACGTTGATGCGGCGCGCCCGGCCATCTATGTCGAGGAACAGGAATTCACCGCGGAGCACGGGCATTACACGAACTTGGTTTACCGTGTGCATTTCGAGGAAAGCCCCTTCAGCTTCGGCAACTTCAACCCGTCCGCCGGCAAGAACGTCGGGCTGATGGCCGTGGTCACGCTGGATGACTCGGGCAAGCCCGTGCTCATCAACACGGTGCATACCTGCGGCTGTTATCACGCGGTGATCCCCACCAGCTACCTGCCTTCGGACGCGTTGCCGCAAGACTGGAGCGCGGAAGAGCTTGCGAACTATGGCGAGCGGCTTCCCGGCATCGTTCAATACCCGGAATCATTCGACACGTCGGTGCGGCCCATCTTGTACCTGCGCGCGAAGACGCACCGGGTCAAGAACCTCGCCGCCGCGCCGCTTGACGTGGCTTTCGCGCAGGGCGAAGTCGTGCTGGCTCCGCTTGCGCCCATGGACGCGCTTAAGCACCTGGCCCTGGGCGACGGCAAGGAAACCTCCTTCTACTACGAAGAGGGCGACAAGAAGGGCCTGGTCAAGGGCGCGCGCAAACCGTGGGAGACGGCCTTGCTCGGGCTATGGGTCCAGGACAGCCGCGTCGGCCAGGACCGCGAATTCGGTTCGCAGGAAGAAACCGGACAGCTCTTCTACACCACGCTTAACCCGAACAAGAAAGAGGCGTCCGACATGGCGGACTATCCGGCGTTCCTCTCCCTCAACGGCTGGCATATGTGATTTTCATAACGCTTGCATTCGCGCTCCGGGCTGCGTTCGTGGCCCGGCGCGCTTTCTTATTTGCTCCAACGGTGCGAATGCTCCACAATGAAGCGGGTGCCCGGACGAACCATTGCCAAGACGCCGGCCACTTTGGAAATGGACTGCGGAAATTAAACACATGAGACGATATGCGCCGTGTTGGTGGGCCTTGTTGTTCGGTTTGGGACTAATCTTAGCGACCCGTGCGGCGCAGGGCGCGGCGCCGGACCAGGACGGCGCGTTGGGGCGGGCGCTGGACGCGCGCAACGGCGCGCTCGTGACGCCGATGGACGCGGCTTACAGCAGCGGGCCGATTACCGTCGAGTGCCGCGTCAAGCTGTTCGGCAACGCACAATACAACATCCTGGTGGCCAACGAGACCAAAGCCTCGGCGACGCATTGGGAAATCTTCACAACGCCGGGCGATGGCACGCTGCACGCCTACGCGCCGGGCCACGCTCCCGACCACGCGCATACCGGTGTGCCCATCGTCGACGGCAAATGGCATTGGGTGGCGATGGTGCTTGAAGACGAGCGCATACGTCTTTTCGTCGATGGAACCGAGGCATGCAGCGTGGCGGGCGCGGTCACGAACACGGCGCGGACGCCCGGGGTGCTGGCTATCGGCGGTCTGGCGGAAGGCGGCTTCGGCTGCAACGGTCTGATCGACGAGGTGCGCATTTCGGCGGTCGCGCGGGAGATCGGCGCCGCGCCCGCCGGTCAATTCGCGCCCGACGCATCCACGCTGGCCCTGTGGCACTTCGCCGCGGATGCCGTGGGCAAGGACGCATCGGGACGAAACCACAACGGCGAGGTCAGACCGCCCCGCGCTTCGTACACGGCCAGCGGTATCGAGATTCCCGGCGGCATGCCGGCGGCGCTGCAGCCCTTGCCGCCGCCGGAGGATGCCGCGCCGTTGCGCACGGCGCTCGCGGAACTGGCGGGACGCCTGCGCCTTGAAACCGTGGACGCCCACGCGATAGACGACGCCGTGCTGCGGCAATGGAGTCATGATTTCGCGTGGGAGGGCAAAAAAGAGTATCCCGAGTCGCGGCCCGGCGGCCCGGACACGGAGAAACTGCGGCGCGAGGCGTATGACGCGCACGCGCTGGTGCTCGATTCGGACGGAGGCCCCGTGGGAACGGCGCTGCGGCGCGCGGGCGCGCTTCTGGACCGCCTTGCCAGCTTGGACGGCGCTCAGAACCGGGCCGCGCAGGCACGGGACCTCGAAGCGCTGCGCGCTGCGCGCGCCGCAGCGAATCCGGCACCGGATTCGCCCGAATACAAGGCGTATTACCTGGCCGTATGCGCGGTCCGGCGGCAGCTCGCGCTGAGCAATCCGCTCCTGGATTTCGACGCGATCCTGTGCGTCGGGCGCGGCACGTTCGAGGGCTCGGTCCGTTCGAATCCGCAGACCGCCGACTCGCAGGGCGGCCATTTCGTCACGCAGTACTTCGGCTTCAACGCGCTGCCCGGCGGCGGCCTCTATATCGTCCGGAACTACAAAAGCGCGCCGGAGGTCGTGAGTGTGCTCGCCGGTTCCGTGGTCCAGAATGGCCGGTTGAAGGGGAAAAGGCTTGACTACGGCGCGTTCGCCACGCCCGACCTCTCGTACGACGGGAAGACGATCGTATTCGCCTGGACCGAGAACCGCGAGCACAAGTGGCTCTTCTCGCGCAGGACCAGCTTTCACCTTTTCCGCGTCGACGTGGACGGGTCGAACCTCGTGCAGTTAACGGACGGCCCCTACAACGACTTCGACCCGTGCTGGCTGCCCGACGGCCGGATCGCCTTCGTCTCCGAGCGGCGCGGCGGCTACATCCGCTGTTTCGACGCCTACCTGAAGGTGCGCAGCTACACGCTTTTCTCGATGCGCGACGACGGCAGCGGCATCGCGCCGCTCAGCTACTTCGAGACCAGCGAATGGAACCCCTCGGTCAACAACGAAGGGCAGCTTGTCTACACGCGCTGGGATTACGTGGACCGCGAGAACTGCCTCGGCACGCGCTTCTGGGTCAGCAACCCCGACGGCACGAATCCGCGCGCCCCGCACGGCAACTACCCGCTCCCTTATCATACCTTCCCGGACCACACGCCCTGGAGAGTCGAGAACGGCCGCGAATGGGACAGCCGGTTCGGCGCGCCGCTGGTCGAGATGGGCATCCGCGCCGTGCCCCATTCGCCGCTTTACATCTTCACCGCGGCGCCGCATCACGGCTCCGTTTACGGCTCGCTGTGCATGCTCGACCTGCGCCGGGAAGACGACCGCCACATGTCTCAGGTCAGGCGCATCACGCCGTACGAGCCGTTTCCCGAAACGGAGACACCGGGCCGCCGCCATTATCGTTACGGCACGCCGTGGCCGCTGAGCGAGGATTTCTATCTCTGCAACGAGTGGGAGAACCTGGTCCTGCTCGACCGCTACGGCAACAAGGAACTCCTGTGCGGCTTCCGCGCATTGCCCTGCGCGCAGGACGAGCGGCTCCGGCTCATTGACCCGATTCCGCTACGCCCGCGCCCGAAGCCGCCGGTCATTCCCTCGACGGCACGGCGTGCGCAGGACGGCCCTGGCCCGCGCGCCACCATCGCCGTCATGAACGTGTACGAATCTGACCTGCCCTTCCCCGACGGCGCCAAGGTCAAGTGGCTGCGCGTCGTCCAGAATATCCCGAAATCGAACCACGCCATGGGCGAGCCGATGATCGGTTACGAGCGCGAGAATACACCGCGCATCCCTCTGGGTATCGTGCCCGTCGAGGAAGACGGCAGCGCCTATTTCGAGGCCCCCGTCGCCAAACAGTTGATCTTCCAGGTGCTTGACGAGCACTTCATGGCCGTGCAGTCGATGCGGTCCTCGGCGTTCGTGCATCCGGGCGAGCAGGTCTCCTGCGAGGGCTGTCACGAGAACACGCACCAAGCCCCGCGGCGCAGGGGCGCGCCCCTCGCCTTGCGCCGCCCGCCGTCGCTACTGCAGCCCGAGTGCGGCCCCGTGGAACCGGTCAGTTACTATCGTCAGGTCAGGCCGATCTTCGAGCAGCGGTGCCTCCCCTGTCACCGCGAGAGGAAGCAGGGCCCGCAGGACATGAGCTACGAGGCGCTCAAGGAGGATTACACCTTCTGGTTCTCCGGCGCGATGTTCACCGACATGACCACGGCTTACAGCGGCGTACATGGCGGATCGCGCACGATTCCGGGCCGGTTTGGCGCGCGCGCGTCCAAGATCGGCCAGGCGCTGCTCAGCGATGCGCATCGCGCCGCCGTACCGCCCGAGGAACGGCATCGGGTCATCGTCTGGCTTGACTGCAACTCGCTCCGGTTGGGCGCGTACACCCGCGAAGACGCGCAAATGAAGGGCGAACTGGTCTGGCCCGCGCTCGACGTCGATCCGGCGAACGTGCTCGGTATCGACGGGACGGAGCCGGGGTTGCGGGCGCAATTCTGGCACGAAAACACGTATGGACCCTTCGCCGCGCTCGTGTCCGAACACGCCCACGACCGCGTCGTGCTCCTCGACAAGTCCGGCGCGGCCGTCTGGGAATATGCCGTGCCGCATCCGCAGGATGTATGGATGCTGCCCAACGGAAACATTTTGACCACCTATTATCAGGGCGTGCGCGAGGTCACGCGCGACAAGCAGACAGTCTGGGAATACCGCACCGAAGCACCGAACGAAATCCCGAACTGCCAGCCGTTGCCGAACGGCAACATCCTGATCGGCGTTGTCGGCGAATGCCGCCTCATCGAGGTAAACCGCGCCGGGCGGATCGTGCACGAGGTCCCGTTATCCACGACCGAGCAGACGCCGCACGCGCAATTCCGCATGTGCAGGATGACGCCCGGGGGCACCTATCTCGTGCCGTTCACCGCAGAGGGCGCTGTACGCGAATATGACCGCGGCGGCGCCGTCATCCGCGAGTTCCCGCGGCGGCCTGCGCCCGTGTGCGCGTTGCGCCTCGAAAACGGCAATACCCTGATCAGCGCCGACCGCGCCGTGACCGAATACGACCGCGATAACCGCATCGTCTGGGAATTGCTCGAACATGAAATCCCCGACATCCGCGTCGGCGTCTTCGCGGGCATCCAGCGGCTGCAGAACGGCGACACGGTCGTCTGCAACTGGAACACGCAGGATACCGAGGAACAGACCGGCGCCCATATCTTCGAAGTCACCGACGACAAACGCGTCGTGTGGCAGGTCATGGGCACGCACATAGGCCAGGTTGCCCAGTGTCAAGTCCTCACAGATGACCTGTCGGCCCCGCTGCCGCAACTGCGATAGGCAGATTCGAGCGTTGATGATGTGCATGGCGCTGTGATGATCCCCGGCCGCCGTGGTACTGTGGCGAAAAGGTTCCACCCATGCCGCGCATGACCGGACAATGCAAGAGATGCACAGGGGCCGTCCGCTGGGCCGTTCTGCTGGCGCTGAGCGCGTGCCCCTCGCCCCCGCCGGAGCCGCCCGCGCGCGCGTCGCTACCGCTCATCGTGGGCATGGAATATGCCTTCCCGGGGCTCGCCGGGGAACTCACGGGGACACGCATGCCGGGCGTGAAGTTCTTCCCGTCGCTGTTCAATTGGGGCGAGATGCAGGCGACCGCCGAGAGCGCGATCGATTTCCGCCTGCTGGACCGGCTGGTGAAGGAGTACCAGGACGCGGGCTTCTCCGATTGCATGGTTGCGCTGCACTCGAAATGCCCGTGGGGTTCGGTCCAGGGGAATCCGCTGGCGCCGGACCCGAATTACGCGCCGAAACCGGAATATCAAGACGAATATGCCGCGTGGGTCCAGGCCGTCGTGGAACGCTACGACCATGACGGCGTCCAGGACATGGACGGACTGTCCCGCGCGATCCGGTATTACGAGATGGGCACCGAGTTCTCGACGTATGAGCCGGAGCCGGTCGCCGAGTATCTGGGCATGTTGGCGATGGCCTATGCCGCGGCGCACGCCGCCTTCGCGGACGCAATCGTGATGAACGCCGCTTTTCTGACCACAACGGCGTTCGTCCATGATCCGGGGCCGGAGGAATACGAGGAGGCCTTCGCGCAGGTCAGTGCGCGCATTATGTACCACTCGCTCGAGGACATCCGCGCGGTCCTGGACCGCCCGGACCTGTTTGACGCCGTCAATTTCCACGCACTGGCCTCGCCGCTGGAAATCGAGGCCACCGCCGCGTGGCTGCGCTACGAAATGGGCCTGCGCGGCTACGACAAGCCGCTGGTCATTTCCGACACGTCGCCGAACCCCCTGATCGGATGGGGGGCGGCCACGGTCTGCAATACTTTGCCGCAATGGATGGGGCTGGTTCTTCCGCCTGCAACGGAGGCGGACCGCTGCCGTCTGGCCGATTTCTTCACGCTCCTCATCGACAAGGACCAGCCGACCCTCGACTGGACCTACGGCCAAGTCGCCCGGGACATGGCCAAGATGATCGTGATCGCCGCCGAACAGGACATCGCGTTCCTCAACACTTCGTTCATGGAAGACTTTGTCCAGATGCAGGCGCCTGCGTTCCAGGCGGCCGCGGGCCTCAGCGCGTGGGGCGGAATGGCCACGACGACGTTCAACGTGGTCACGCAAGAACACACTATCCAGGAACTGCGCCCCCTCTACTACGCCATCAAACAAACCGTCGACCGGCTGGACAAGAGCGTGCTCGTCGAGCGCGTCGAAACGGACGATGCCGATGTCCGCCTCTATCGCGTGTGGCAGACCGGCAGCGTCATCGCGCCGGCGCTCTGGACCGCGTGGTACGAACCCGGCGCGCTCTTCCTCCCGGGCGATGAGGAACCCGAGGTCACCCTGTCGCTGGACGTGCCGGCGGCGTCTGTAGTCGTCGAGGAACTCGTCTCCGCCGCCAATCAGCCGCCGCTCTCCTACACTGTCCCCGCTTCAGGCGGCACGGTCGAAGTGATGCTGCGTTCCACGCCCGTGTTTATCCTCCCCGCCGGGGCGTGAACGGTTCAGCCCCACCCGCTCTCAATTGTAATCCCACAATCGTTTTGTGCTTCTTTGGTATTCGCGCCGAACCTGTGGTATAACTTCGATGATCGTGCCGTCCGTTGTCGAAGACGCATGAGGGTCCGTGACAGGCACCAACAACAGCGCTTCAGGCGTAATGCCGGGGGATTCCAAATGGAATCGTTTTGTATTACCAAATCTGGATTGCAGAGTGTCATTCGCCGCGTCCGTCTCTTGTTGATTCCCGGATTGCTGGCCGTCTGGAGTCTCGCGGCCGCAGCAGCGACTCCGCGTATTCTGTACGTCGGCGATAGCTGGACCGCCTATCCGTGGCAACAGGACCCGCCCGCGCTGCGCGACGCACTGGACGAATATGGATTGGGTCAGTACGAGGAAAACGGCGACTTGGCGCTGTATCGCGCGACAGCCGCCGACTGGGACACAGCGGACCCCCTCGCCCAGATAACGGCCAAGCTCGTCCAATACCCGACGATTGACATCATACACATCAGCCTTGGCGGCAATGACATCAATATGGGCTGGCGCGACGCGGCGGACAAGGAAGCCTTCCTCGACGTCACGGCGCAGCATATCCGGAATATCGCCCTGCACTGTCTGAACGTGCGGCCCAATGTGCGCGTGGCCATTTCCAGCTATGACTACCTGAACATCTCCGAGGGGTTCACCTATAACGAATACGGCCTCGTCACCGGTGCCGACATGGGCGTCACGCTGGCGTATGTCCTGTACGGGTTCTCGGTGCCCGTCACGGTCCTAGACGTGTTGAACAATCAGAACACGATGAACGATGTCTTCATCGGCCTGGAACAGCGCAAGCTCAACGTCGCGCGCGAGCTGGACCGTGTCGCCTATCTGCACCATTTCGGCCTGATGCAGGCGGCCTACGGCATCCCCAGCTTGGGCATCCCGCCCAATGTGCCCGACGGCCTCCCCGACGGCCCTTCTAACGACTACGCGGACTTCCCCGGCGGTAATCGCGACCTCTTCAGCCCAAAGGAAGCCATGGTCAACTCCGATGACGGCATCGACCCGATTCACTTGAACGAGGGCGGATTCCTCTGGCTGATGCGCAATGCGATTCTACAGGTGTATTACGCTTGGCTGATAGACTCCATCCCGCCATCGGTCAGCGGCGTCGCGCGCGCGGCGGGCGCCGCGAACCCGACCTACGCTGATGCGGTGGACTTCACCGTGACGTTCTCCGAACCCGTCACCGGCGTGGACAACGCCGATTTCGCCGTGGACGCCGGCAGCGGCATCGCGGGCGCTGCGATTGCCGAAGTGCAGGGCAG
>JAGMZX010000013.1:0-28483 GCA_018005585.1 Candidatus Hydrogenedentota bacterium
GAGCACATCGAGCGGGTCCGAGAGATAGTGCTTGTAGAGTATCTTGAGCAGCTTGCGCCGCACGCTTCGTGGATGTCGCATCATGGGTGCAGAGTATAGCGTGGACGGCTCTTTACGCCAAGCGGGACACCGTGCCGGCACGGGGGAGCGCGCGTGCGGGGTTCGTTACGTTCCCGGGGTTGGCCGTGATATGATTGCGGTATGTTGCAGGGCGCAGGGTAATCGGGGCCAAGGGCCCGAAGGAGATAGGAGGCGCGAAAATGACAGAGCGCATCGGGAGAGAGTGCAGGAGCAATGCGCGGATGGCATTAGACCGTTTTCCGGCGGCTTGGGGCGTGTTCTTCATCGTGCTGGTCGTCAGCGCTGCCGCGTCGGCTTTGGAGGGGAGCGCTATTACCTGGCAGAAGTTCAGCGCTGACGGTGTAGTTGAGTCCCGCGCGTCGGAGGTCCGCGTACTGTACCCGGAACTCGTGCATCAGCCGCTGCTGGCCGGCGAGCCATTTACGCACGTGATCATATCGCTGCGCGCGGCAACTCGTAGTTCGGGGCCGGTGGATTGGGACGATGTGGCCGGGACGGCGCTGCGCCGACGCACGATTGCGGAGGCACAGTCTCGCGTTTTGAGCCGGCTTGGGGGGGCCGCGTACCGAATTGGGTTTCTCTATGAAAATGTCCCGGCATTTTCCGCGCACGCAAGCGGCGAAGCTCTTGCGGCGCTGATGGCGGACCCGGATGTGGCAACCATCGAGCCTGTGCAGCGGCGTGACCCGTTCCTGCGCCAAGGCATCCCCATGATCAACGCTTCGGCGGTACGCGGCACGTACAACGGGCAGGGCGTTTCGATAGCAATCGTGGATAGCGCGTTCGATTATACGCACCCGGAACTGGGCGGCGGCGGATTCCCAAACGCGAAGATCATCGGAGGCTACGACTTCGGCGATGATGACAGCGATCCGTTTCCGAACGGCAGCGATTCCACGCTCTGGCACGGGACTTCCGTGGCGGGCATTGCCGCGGGTGCTCTCGCGGAGACGGGCGACTACATCGGCGGCGTAGCATACAATGCGAAACTCTATGCGCTGAAAGTGGCGCAGACCGCGGACGGCGCGCAGTATGACGCAGCAATCCTCGCGGCATTGGACTGGTGCATCACGCATAAGAACGATAGCCCGGCGAATCCGATTCTCGTGGTGAACATGAGCTTGGGCGCGGGTCAGTTCTTTGCCGCGTGCGACGGCGTATCGAGCGTATGGGCGGATATGGCCGCGAATCTGACGGACGCGGGCATTACGGTTGTTGCGGCGACGGGCAACGAAGGCTTCTGCAACGCGATCGCGCTGCCCGCATGCCTGTCCGATGTGATTGCCGTCGGCGCGTTATGGGACGCGGACCTCGGCGTGGTGTCGACGTGCCTGTCAATGGATTCCTGCCTAAGCCCGGTCGCGGACCCAGGCTGTCTGGCGGGGCAGGGCGTGGGCTCGCAGACCGCACTTTCGGCGGGCGTGACCTTGTACTCGAACAGCGCCACTTTCATGGATGTCTTCGCGCCGAGCCACACCTGTTACGCTCCCGATGTCGTGGGTGCGGCGGGCTACAGTTCGGGCGATTTCTATGATGTTTTCGGTGGCACTTCCGCTGCCTCGCCGTATGTGGCGGGGGCAGTGGCCTGCCTGCAACAGGCTGCAAAAGCGAAGACCGGCAGCTACCTGCATCCCGTGGAAGTGCGTGCGCTGCTGGAAGCGACGGGCGCGGACATTACGGACCCGAAGGCCGTGCCGGCTGTCACGAAACCCTTGGTCGACTTGCAGGCCGCCATTGATGCTATCGGAGAGGGCGAAGGGGAAGGCGAGGGCGAGGGGGAAGGAGAGGGCGAGGGGGAAGGAGAGGGCGAGGGGGAAGGAGAGGGGGAAGGAGAGGGCGAAGGGGAATGCGCGGCTTCACTCATCAGCCCCGCGGCCGGTGCGGAGGTCACGTTTCCGGCTGATTTTTCGTGGAACACTACCGGTCTTTGCTCGGGACTGGCTATTGCTTTCGCGACGAGCACTACGCCTTCAAATGTTGCAGTTGCCGGCGTAACAGGAAATGGTGTCACGATCACGGAGGGCGACTGGAACGAAATACTGGGCATTATCGGCGCTGCGGAACCCTACTACTGGTCGCTTGGCGAAGTGGCGGGTCAACTGTATACGGCGGCGTCGCCGTGGCGGGCTTTCTCGGTCGCGGTTATGGACAGTCTCGCGGAATTCGACCAGGCGTGGAGTGACTTCGACCAGCATTACTCCTATTTTGCCTACAAGAGCATTGATTGGGACGCCTTGAAGACAGCGTACCGGCCGAATTTCGCCACGGTGCTGACGCCGCCGCAGTTCGCGGAAAACCTGAATGCCATGTTGAACGAACTGCACGACTGGCATGTCTACGTGGACGACGGGCAAGGCGGGCTCTACGGCTATAACGGCAGTTACGAGACGAATTTCCCGCCCACGCTGCTGACGCAGTACACGGTGGGCGGGTCTTATGCGACGGTCGGCAACGACGTCATCTTCCATGCAATGCTTACGGGCAATATTGCGCACATTGTAGTCGACACGCTCGATGCCACGGCGTTCTCGTCGGTGCCCGATGCGGCGATTGAGGGTCTGTTTGCGACGTATCAGAGCGCGGACGCGATGATACTCGACATTCGCAACAATTCAGGGGGCGCAGAAACCAACGCGGCGGAATTCGCGTCCCGGTTTGTCGCTTCGCCGGTCACCTATGGCTATACGCGTACGCGCAACGGCCCCGCTCACGACGACTTCGGCCCCCTGACCGAGAAAACGCTGCAACCCAGCGCGGAAACGCACTTCAACGGGCCGGTCGCCCTGCTGATTGGCCAGCGCGTCATGAGTTCCGCGGAATGGTTCACGCTCATGATGCGCGCCGCGGGCGCGGCGCTGGTGGGCGACACGACGCGCGGCGCCTCGGGCAACCCGCAGTTGTATTCGCTGCCGAATGGCGTGTCCTATGCCATATCGTCGTGGGAGGCCTACACGGCGGAGCAGGTCATATTCGAGGATGTGGGCATCGAGCCCGATATTGCCCTGGCGCCCGGCGCGGCGAGTTTTGACGCGGACAGCGATTTTGTGCTGGAAGCGGCAATAGCGGAGTTACAGGGGCAACTGACGGGCGCGGTCAGAGTGTTCATAGAACCTTCAGCGGCGCGATCGGCGGGTGCGCAGTGGCGCATCGATGGCGGTACGTGGCGTAACAGCGGCGACACCGCTGCCAGCTTAATTGTTGGATCGTATACGGTGTCCTTCAAGGACGTCGCGGGTTGGGACACGCCCGAGTCTATCGTCGTATCGGTGGCCGCGGGCGCGACGCAGACGCAAACCGCGACGTATGCATGCGCGGTCGAGGCGCCCGGGAATGTCAGCGCGTCTGATGGTACGGATGCGTCGCAGGTCGTGGTCAGTTGGAGCGAGTCCCCGGGTTCAGGGGTCGAATATCAGGTCCTGCGGGGGACCACGCAGGACAGCGCGAACGCGACCGAAATCTCGGGCTGGATTTCCGGAACGACCTTTGCCGACGCAACCGCCGCCGCGCCAAGCGTGGAAACGGTGAACCCGGGCGGCTGTTTCAGCGGTCCGCAGACGCAGGTTGTATTTCAGTACTACTATTATTGGGTCAGGGCGCGGTTGGACGATACATGCATGAGCGAAGCAAGCGGGGGCGACCGCGGCCATCGGGGCGAGGCCAAGGGGGCTGCGGCGTCGGATATCGCGCCCGCGGAACAGCAGTCCAGACCGGTGACAGCCGGGTCCGACGCAGCCACGCTGGCCTGCGGCATGCTGGGCATCGTGGCGTTGGGTCGTGTATCCAGGAGACGTTGTCCGCGGCGAAGCGCCGCCGGGCATGCGTCAAAATGAATGCGGACTATCGGAAAGGATTGTCCTAGTACGAGAAAGACAAGACACGGAGGCCAGAAATGTTTGGGCGGATGTTATCAGTGGTAGCGGGAGTCGTGTTGTTGTGCGGGGTGTGCCTGGCCCAGGAAGCGGCAGCGCCCGTGGACCGGACAAACCCGCTGCCCGTTGCGCGCGCGGTGGTGACCAGCGTGATTGCGGGCGACGTGAAAGGCCTGTTGGACCTGTATCACCCGGAATCCCGCAACGGACAGGACCTCAAGCGCCTGGAAGAGCAGTACAAAGGGCATTTCGACCTGCTGGTGGAATACTTGAGCCGCACGACGAAGACGGTGTGTGACGCCCTACAGGTCGAGCCGTCGTTTGGCGAAGTGACGCTTGAAGGCGACGAGGCGCTGGTGCCCGTCGCGTTCAGGAGCCGCGTGCAGAGCGATTTCACCTATGAATTCACGATGCGGATGAAGCAGGCAGGCCTGCCGGACGGAACGGGCACCGCCTGGTTCGTCTTTGAAGACGGCATGGACGACTTCTATGTCCGCGCGGAGGAAGCGTCCGCCGACATAGACGCGCAGATGGACGCTATGCGCCAGGAGTTGAATACGCGGGCCTTGGCGCTCTTGGAGGAACAAGAGAAACAGGACCGCGCAGCCGCCCTTCAGTCGCCGGCCGGGAGCGCCGCGCTCTTTGTGCGGTACCTGGTAGAGGCAAACCCGCAGGGGGCGGTCCGGCTGTTGCATCCGGAGTCGGAACTGGGCAAGCAGGCGCGTCCCCTGGAAGCCGGGAACGCGGAAGCGTTCCAGGTGTATGCGCGCTATATGAACCGCGTTGCGTCCCTTGTGTTCCAGGAACTGAAGATTACGCCAGAATTTGGCGAAGTCAGCATGGCGGGGGAAACGGCGGTCGTTCCCCTGAAGTTGAAGAGCGAGACGCAGCCGGACCTTGCGCTTGAAACGCCGGTTGAACTGCGCGAAAGCACGGCTGGCGAGGCTGCCGGCCACGGGTGGCATGTGTGGAACGGCGAGGCCGTTTTGAAGCTCCTGCTGACGGCGGGGGGCGCGCAGCCTGACTTGGCGGAACAGGTCAAGTCGATTCAGGACAACTATGAGGAGCGTCTCCAGGAAGTGAACGTCAGAGGGCCTTTCGGAAGACGCGAAGTGCCCATTCCCGAGAACGCCGCCACGGTGGACCGGTCGCGGCCGCGCGACGTGGCCTCGGCGTTGCTCGGCTTCAGCAGTAAAGGCAACATCCGCGAGGTCAACGCACTGTTTCATCCCGAATCGGACCGGTCGAAGCGATGGACGGAACTTGGCGCGGAAGCCGGAGCACAGGAGAATGCATTGAAGATTTCAGCCGCTGTCTACACGACCTTGTTCGAATCGCTCGAACTGGAGTGGGATGCCGGTGATGTGACCCTGACCGATACCGGGGTCACGGTGGCTGTGCACGTGACCAGTGCGGTCAAACCGGAGATCGCCGTCGACGAAACCGTGGCGCTGAGGCAGCATGCTCCGGAAGGCGGGATGCAGGGCTGGTACGTCTGGGAGACGAAGCTCTTCGATGCGCTGGAAGCCGCCGTGGGCGAGCACGATGCGGAATTGGCGGCGAAACTGAAGGCGCTTGAGGAGGAAGCCACCGGGGCGGAAACGGCGCAGGACGAGGTGGAAGAGAAGGCAGAAGAACGGAACGCAGAAGAGGCAGAAGCGGCGGAAGAGACGGAGCAGGCGCCGGATGCGTCGGAGGAGAAAGCAGACGGCGCGGAATGAGCGGGAAGACACCTGCGCCAACGCGCTTCCGGCGTGCGGCGCCGCCGTGGCTCAGGGTGCGTTGCCCGTCTGCGCGAGGGCCGTGTTGAGCCATTCGCGGGCCTCTCGGAGGTCGGGCCGGAGAATGAGCAGTTTTTGCACGTAGGGGATGAGTTCGGCGTGCTTGCCCTGTTCTGAAAGGACTTCGCAAAGCTTATAGAGCGCGCCGACATGCTTGGGGTCCAGGCGGATTGCCTCCTTCAGTTGCGCGGCGGCCTCGTCAAGGCGGTTCAAATGGGCAAGCTGGGCGCCAATATTGGCGCACGTGTTTGGATTCAGCGGGTCCAGCTCGTGGGCGGTGAAATACTCCACGAGAGCTTGTTCCCGGTCTCCGAAGCGCACCAGCAGGTCGCCCAGATTGTTGTGCGCGAGCGCGAACTTCGGGTCGAGACGCAGAGCTTCCAGGTAATGCTCGCGCGCCTCCTCGATGCGTCCGGCGACGGCCAGCAGGTCGGCCAGACCGCAGTGGACTTGCGCATCGCCGGGCCGCAACTGGAGCGATGTCTCGAAGGCCCGGATAGCTTCTTCCTTCTTCCCAATATCGATAAGAGCGAAGCCGAGGTCCTTCAGCCGGGTGGGATTCCCGGGGTCGAGGGCCGCGGCTTTCTGATAATGACCGGCCGCGGCGGCACGGTCGCCCAGCGCGCGTTGCGCGGCGGCCAGGCCCGCGTGCGCGTCCGCGTCCTCTGGCGCGAGCGACAGGGCTTCCTCAAACTGCGCGGAGGCATCCGCGTAGCGTTCGAGCCGGTTGAAGACGAATCCGAGGTTCTTATGCGTGGCGGGATTGGCGTTGTCAAGAGCGAGGGCTGTCTGATAATGCTCCGCGGCCGCCTCATAGTCCCCCGCCGCGGCGAGCAAGTCGGCGAGATTGTGGTGAGCGGGCGCAAGCGCCGCGTCGTGCCGTATGGCTTCTTCAAAGTGCTGGCGCGCCGGTTCCGTCTCGCCTGTTTGTGCCAGAGCGAGCGCAAGATTGAAATGCACGCCGGCATCGCCGGGCCGTTCCTTGATTGCGCGTTCATACCAGGCTATGGCGTCCCGGAATTGCCCTCGCGCGGCAAGGACCAGCGCCTTGTTGAACAGCGCGGTGGCGTTGGCGGGGTCGCGGGCGAGCACGTCTTCAAATCGGGCGAGCGCTTCGTCCGCACGGCCCGCCTGAAAAAGCGCATAACCCAGATTATTCAACGCATCTTCGTAATCGGGCTGGATCCGAACGGCCGCTTCATAAGCGGCAATGGCTTCCTCGCGTCGGCCGAGCATGGCAAGGGCCGCGCCGTAAGTGAAGTAGAGGCTGGCATCCTCGGGAGCAGCCGCAAGTGCGGGGGCAAAGTGTGGCAGGGCCTCCTCGTACCGTGAGAGCGCGGAGAGGCACATTGCGAGATTGTAGTGGGCATCGGGGTAATCCGGCTTGAGACGAAGCGTATCCTGGAAATGCGCCGCCGCATCGCCGTTGTTGCCTTGCGCTTTCAAGATAAGCCCCGCGTGGTAGTGGGCATCGGCGATGTCCGGGTCGCTGCGCAGGGCGTGTTCGAAGGAAGCCAGGGCCTGGGCGGTGTCACCGCGCGCATACAGGAGATAGCCCATATTGGCCAGAGCGCCCGCGTGGCCCGGGTCGCAACGCAGCGTCTCGTTGAAGTGTCGCAGCGCGGATTCGGTGTCGTTGCGGCGCAGGTATGCCAGACCCAGATTATAATGCGTTTCGGCGCTGCCCGGGGCAATCTCCAGCGCCTGCTCAAAGTACGTAATCCCCGTGTCCAGGTCGCCCGCGCGGACGTTCTCCAGACCCATGTTGAACAGCGCGCGAGCGTTCCGTGCGTCAATGGCGAGCGCCTGCCTGAATGCGCGCATGCCTGCTTCCCGTTCTCCCTTCCGGACCAACTCGTCGCCGATATTCACGAACGCGTCCGCGAAGGACGGATCGGCATCGATGGCCCGGCGATACAACGCGATGGCGTCGTCGGTGCGCCCCTGCAGGGTGCATGCCCGGCCATAGTGAAACAGGGTCCGGGAGTCTTCCGGCTGCGCGGCTATGGCCGCCTCGAAGTGCGGCAGGGCTTCTGAAACCCGGCCTGTTTCGGTCAAGGCGCGCGCGAGATGCGCATGGACCGGCGTCATATTCGGGTCCAATCGCAGCGCTTCCGCGAAGTGTTCGGCCGCGGAAGCGAATTCGCCTTTTGTTTCCAGCACAAGACCGAAATTGTAGTGGGTCGTCGCATTATCGGGTGCCTGCGCCAGAGCGCTTTGATAGTGCGCAATGCTCTCGTCAAGCCGGTTCTGGCGCGCGCGCTGGAAACCGAGATTGAAGTGCGCTGTGGCGTCGCCGGGATCGAGCGCAAGGGCTTCCTCAAAACACGCGATGGCCTCGCCGTACCGGCGCTGCTGGTCGCGCACGTAGCCGAGGCCGTTCCACGCGGCGCCATAACTGCGACGCAGGCTCAACGCCTTCTGATAGGCTTCGGCGGCTCTTTCCCAGTCGCTTGTTCTGGCATAGGCTGCAGCGAGGTTATAGACGATTTCGGGGTTATCCGGCGCTGCTGCCGCGGCCGTTTCGAGAGCGGAAACGGCTCCGGGGACATCCCCGACCCGGAGCCGCGCGAGCCCGAGGTTGTATTTCACCTCGGTATAGTCCGGTTTCAATTGAAGCGCGCGTTCGAAGTGATGCAGCGCCTGCTCAGCGTTGTTGTCTGCCAGCCAGAGCACGCCAACGTTGTAGTGCGCGTACGGGTCGTCCGGGTATTCGTCAAGCCAGCGCGAGAAGTGTTCGAGTCCGGCGGCCATCAGTCCCTGGGCCTCATAACTGGTTCTGCGCTCGTCGTGCCAGCGCGAAACATTGGGCGCATAGGGGATGAGTTCGGCATGAGCGGCTGCGAAAAGCCCGGCAAGTATTACGCTCCAGAAGACGACTCTACGGTGTTCCTGGGCGGCCGCCATTTCCAGGATGCGTTGCAGGCCGTAGGCACCGAACAAGAACAGGAAGGGAATGAGCGGAATCCGGTAACGCGACCCGATGATGAGAGGCAGGAAGAGCGCGGCGTAAGCCGCGACAAACAGCAGAAGCAGGACGATTACCTGTCCCTTGTGGCCCGAGAACCGGGCGTCCCCCGCGAAAACGCGGTTCTTGCGGAGTCGGATGGCGGGCCACGCGTCGCGAAGGATTAGCAGGAGTCCGGCAAGAAACAAGGAGAAAGGCAGTGGAAACCCGGGCAGGTAACGCAACGTGCGCGACGCGCGCTTCTCACAAGCAACCACCTTGTTCTCGTCGATTTCCATGGGGCTGACGGTCAGGATGGCTTTTCGCGCCATCAGGCAGGTCACGTGGCCCGAATGGTTCCGGATGTATTGCCAATTCACGCCGTTCCAGAACCGCATCCAGTCTCGATAAGACGCCTTCTTGCCGATTTTCTTGCTCACGGAATCCACCATCTCCTGCATGGCCATGAGACGCGGATTCCCACTGGGGAATAATTCCTGCAGCAAGGGGGAAACGGAGGAGTACCCATCAGCGGCCGGGTGATTCCCGAGATGAATGCTTGTTTCACCAGTGTATGCGACGGGAACGAACGCACCGCATGCCCGGTAGTTGTGGATGGTAATTGGGGAAACGGTCAATGCGGCAATGGCGGCGAAGCCCAGCGCGTTGACCGCTGCCCTGGTGCGTGTTTGGCGGTGAAACGCGGCCCACAGCATCCACACGAATATCAGAATGCACGTCGTCATGGTCTCCGCGCGCACCAGAACGGTGATGCCCATGCAGAAGCCGGCCGCCATGGCGAGGGACCCATGGGGCCGTCGCGCCCATGCCTCGAGAAGATTGAAGAGCAACAGAAGTAGAAACAAGAAGAGCGCGGGCTGGTTTAACTCCATTTCGTAATATACAAAGGCCCAGTAGGTTGCCATGAAAGCGGCTGCAAAGAGTCCGGCGGCGTCGCCGAACAGGCGCCGTCCCAAGCGGAAGGATAGCAATGCCGTTCCGAGCCCAAGGACGATCTGCGCCAGTCGGGGAACGAGATAGTCCAAACCTCCGGCCCAGTAGACCGCGGCGAGGAAGAAAGAATAACCGGGCGCGTTAGGCAGGGGAAATCCTTCAACAAACGGGCTGGGACCGCCACCGGGTGGTGTCCAGTCGCCGGTGACAATCGCGCGCGCCCAGTAGTCCCGGAAGCCCGCGTCGTGCAAAGGCCTGGTGAAATCGGGCAGACGGCGCGCTTCGTTCAAGTAGGCGAGCCGCAGGCCAAGGCCGGCAAGGACAATGACCGAAAGCGCCAACAGAACACGTCTTGATACGGGTGGAAGCTGTTGCGTGGCCATCGCGGAAATTTCCCTCTATGCCGAGGGCATTCCAGGCGTGCCGGACGCCGGTTTCAGCGCGGTGTACCCATCATGCGGGACCGCGGCGCGTGCGTTCAGGCACGCCGCGGTGATTTCATACACCTGCTCCACGGAGATGAACTGCATGCACTTGTTGTCCTGGCAAAAGGACAGCCGCTGGTTGGCCGCACTCAGGCAAGGACTGCACGCCAGCCCTATGTGAATTGCATGCACACGCGGGCCCAGCGGCGCATAGAGAGCCGGGATTTCCGGTCCGAACATGACCACGATATCCACGTCCGTAAGGGAGGCAAAATGGGCGGGACCGCTATCGGAAGTGACGAGTACTTCGGCTTCGTGAAGCAAGACCATGAGGTCGCGTAAGGCGAATGCCCCCGCGAAGTTGAACGTCCGCCCGGGGTCGATCGCTTGGCGCAATGCCTCGGCTTCCGAAGCGCCTTCGGCAATCCCGGAGATCGCGATGGAAACATCCGGGAAAGTGGCCAGAATCCGTCTGCCTAACGCCAGGTAACACGCGGTCGGCCAGCGGCGTATGGGCATGATGTCGTCGAACTTGGGATTGAACACCACCCAACGCGTTGCCTGGAATGGCGCACCGTGTTCCTCCATTATGGCGCCCAAGCGGACGATATCCGCCCGCGCCGGTCGAAAAGGCGAAAGCCGATCCTCATGAGCGACGGGAATGTACTTGGCCAGCGGCGCCTCGTCGGGGTCGCGCTGTGCGGCGGCCAGGAGGACATCATAGTGCACCGCGACGTGATGGTGCGGGTTGTACTGCACCCGATGGGTCAGCAGATTGCCGCGGTAGAGCCCTTCATTCGCGAAACGATGCAATCCGACGCGCCTTGATGCACCGGAAAGAAACGCAACTATTGCGGAAATCCTCGCGAACAGTTCCATATCGACCGTGGTGTCGATCTTGCGCGCGCGAATCTTTAGCAACGCGCGCATCATATCTCCCACAAACTGCAGGAACGAATCATCGCGGACAACGAGGATGTTGTCCGGAGGCAGAAGACCCATGATGTCCAGGATGGCCCGGTTCTTCTGGAAAGCGAGAAAATAGACGTTTTCCTGGCCAACCAGACCGATGGCGTCCTTCATTGCCTGGGAAGCCAATACGGTAGCGCCTTGTTCGGCAAGCTTGATGAACAGGATGCGCCGGACCGGGAGCAGGGATTTGCGCCAGCCGGGCAACATGGCCGCTATGCGACGGAACGCAGAGAGCATGAAACACACCGGCACGCCGATGTAGAAATCGATCCCGCGAGTAGTCCGGATTTTCACGTTGGTTGCCCTGTCGCGGTTGTGGTTTTCGTGACGTTGCGCTGATTATGCCACGAGCGAGCGCGAGTAGCGAATCGGGCCGCAAACAGGTTGTTTCTTGGTGGGCCTTCCGCGAGAATCACGGACACGCGGGCGAACAAGGACGCGGAATCCGGGCCAGAGGCGTTCAATGCTGCGCGGGGCCCGCGCTTTCGATGCGCGCGCGAAGTTCCTGATTTTCCGGCGCAAGTTCGAGAGCCGCCCGGTACTGTTCCAGAGCATCGGCGGACCGTCCCGCGGCGGCAAAGGCGTCGCCCAGGTTCACATGAGCCGGGAGCAGCGACGGGTCGAGCCGCACGGCTTCTTGCAGGTGGATAATCGCCTCGTCCACGAGTCCCTGCCGCAGCATCATGTAGCCGGTGTTGTTCTGCGCTTCCGCATAGGCTGGCATTAGCCCGATGGCTTTGCGATAGCAGTCCAGTGCTTCCTTCGGCTTTCCTGCCTGGTCCAGGAGCAGACCCAGCCGGTTGTAGGCGTACGCGTCGGCCGGGTCCGCTTCAAGCGCGGCGACGAGTTCGCGCGCGGCCTCTTGCGCACGCCCAACCGATAACAACAGGTCACTCAGGTTCAGCCGGGCGCGGTTGCACACGGGGTCCAGCTCGAGAGCGCGGCGGTAGGCCCTTTCTGCTTCGGCGGTCTGATTCAGCTGGTGCAGCGCGAATCCTAATCCGTTCCATGCCTCGCAGCGGCTTGGTTCGCACTCGCAAGCGCGCCGGAACCAAGTTGCGGCATCCCGCCATGCCTTTACGCGCACACAGGCTTCGCCGAGATTCAGGGTAGCCTGCGTGTCATCCGGTCGCGTCACAATCACCTGTTGAAATTCGGAGATTGCCTCTTTCACGCGGTCATCGTGCAAGAGCAATACCCCTTTGGTGTTGTGCAGATCCGCATTGGCTGGAAAACGAGCCAGACCCGCGTCCAATGTTTCGAGCGCCGCCGGGAAATCCCGCCGGTTGGAGAGCAGGCGTGACAGGTTATTGTAAGCCGCGGCATCGGCCTCGCCCGTGGTCACCGCGCTGCGGTAGGCCTGCTCCGCACGGTCAAATTCATTTGCCGAAGCTAAGACCAGACCCTGCCGGAAATACCACGTGCTCTCGGAAGGCTCGTATCCCGTCGGGTTACGCGTGAATGCGGCAAAAAAGAGCAACGCAAGCGTAATCGAGGCGAGCCCGGCGCGCACACGCCGCTGCGCGAATGCGCGCACGACGGCGGTCAACCCGTATGCGGCGAAGAGCAGCAGAAACGGCAGTATGGGCACGCGATAGCGTCCGGCGATGAAAAAAGGCAATACGGAAACGAAATACGCGATCACAAAGGCGAAAAAGAGCGTTGCCTCGGCGCGGGAGGCGGGCGGCGCGGCGCGGCGCTGCCGCCAGAACGCGAGGAAACCCAGCGCCGCCAACGACAAAACTGAGGCAAACCCAGGCAATGGCGCCAGCAAGCGCGAGGCCCGTTTGTCGGCCTCCGGCATGGAATCGTTTGTGACCTCACGCGGACCCCAGAAGAGCAGCGCCTTGCGAAGGGTCTTTCCGAAGAAATCCCCTGGATGTGATTCAATATAGTCGAACGCTTTACGATAGAAATAGGCGCTCGCCTCCGAATACTTGAGGTCCGGCTTGTTCAGTTTCTTGGCGAGCCCCGCGACGATTACGGGGTAATCGAAGCAGGACCAGTTATCGATACCCGCCAGTTCGCGCAGCTCCGGGATGCGCGGTTCGGTTCCCGTGGATTCCGGATTGTTGCCAACGTAGAAATTAAGGCCGCCAAACGAAGAGAGGAAGACAAAATCGCGGGAAACGGCGTAATTTCGGACCACGGCAGGCGCAAGGGCCAGCGTAATGCCCGCCGTAAACGCCGCCGCCGCCACTATCCAGCAGCGCAGGGCCTTGCCAGTTGCGGTGGTGTTCCTGAGCAACCAGAGCATCCATAGCAGTACCACCGGCGCGAAGAGAAGCCCATTGGGGCGGAAAAGGCCGAACACGCCAAGCAGAATGCCCGCGGCCAGCGCACGCATGAAGCCGGGCCGCAACCTCCATCCGCGCAGGAGCAGCATACAGGAAAGCAGCGTGGTGACCGCGACGCTCGGATAAGATAGCTGCCCTTCGAAGTATGGAAAGGCCCAATAGCTGCCCGCGAACAGCGCCGCCAGCACGGCCGTGACCCGCCCGAACACCGCCCTGCCCAGAAAAAAGAGAAGGAGCATATTCAACAGGCCAAGCCCCATCTGGACCAATCGCGGCACGGCATAATGGACGCCAAAGAGCCAGTAGACGCCCGCAAGAAACCAGGGATACCCCGGGGGACGCCCATGCGGCGTCGCGCGGATCTGCGGGTCATTGACACCCGGCGGCAGTTCCCAGTGGCCGGTTACCAGGCCGCGCGCCCAGTAGTCATGGTATTGCGGGTCGTAAAGAAGATGCGTAAAGGAGGGCGACGCGGCGATTTCGCGATAGTAGGCGATACGCAACCCCGCGGCAAGGACCAGGGTCAGCGCGAGTGCCAGCCATTCCCATTGTGCAAATGGTTTGCCGGGGGCTATGTCTTTCTGATGGTCCATTCGTTGGTCTCGTCCCTTATGGTATAGTCTGAGACTGGGTCTTGGCCACCTTCTTGATTCGTTCTCGCGTGAATGCAATGATTACGCCCATTGCCGCAGCCAGGAAAGAACCGTTTTCACATGTCCAATGTTTCCCAGCAGGGGGGCCTCCCGTCTCTCTCGATTGTCGTGCCGACGTTCCGTGAGGCCCAGAACCTTCCCGAACTCGTCGAACGCATCGAACTGGCGTGTGGCAGTCGCGGCATTGTTGCGGAAATGCTGGTCATGGACGACGACAGCCGCGACGGGATCGTGGAGGCGGCGGAATCCCTGGCGCGGCCCTGGTTGCGCGTGGTTGTGCGCAGAGAGAACCGGGGCCTGAGCGCTGCTGTGCTGGACGGGTTTCGCCTCGCGCGGCACGAGGTGTTACTGGTCATGGACGCCGACCTGAGCCATCCGCCGGAGAAAATCCCCGAGATGCTCGAGGCGCTGGCATCGGGTGCGGATTTCGTGCTGGGCTCGCGCTACGTGCGCGGCGGGTCGACGGACGAAGACTGGGGGTTCTTCCGGTGGGTAAACAGCCGCGTGGCCACGCTGCTGGCGCGCCCGTTCACGCGCGTAGCGGACCCGATGAGCGGTTTTTTTGCGTTCCGCCGCGACGCTTTCGAACAGGCTGCGTCCCTGAATCCGGTCGGATACAAGATAGGCCTCGAGATCCTGGTCAAGTGCAACTGCCGCGACATACGCGAGATTCCCATCCATTTCAGCAAACGCAAGCACGGGGAAAGCAAGCTGAATCTCAAAGAACAAATACGATACTTGCAGCACCTGCGCCGCCTGGCCATCTACAAATTCGCGAACTGGGCCCATTTCGTGCAGTTCGGCATCGTTGGTTTCACCGGTACCATCGTCAATCTGGCCGTCCTGACGCTGCTGGTCTTTCTGGGTGCGCCGCTCCGTGCCGCCGTGGCCCTTGCGATCCTGACGGCCATGGTGTCGAATTTCGTGCTGAATCGCGAGTTTACGTTTTCCTATGCCCGGAGCGGGCCGTTCTGGCGGCAGATGTTCGGGTTCATCGCGGCCAGTTCCGTCGGGGCCGTCGTGAATTACGCCACCGTGCTCGTGCTGTTACACACGTGGCCCGTGCTCGAACGTCTACCCCAAGTAGCTTCCGTCGTGGGTATCCTTGCGGGATTGATCTTCAATTTTTTCGCCAGCCGCTATCTCGTCTTTCGCGCGCCCGGAAAGTACTCTTCATGAAAGGTGGCTTGACAACCGGCCGGCAGCTCCGGAGATAATTTGCCTCCGGCGCCCGACCGGGAGAACCCATGCTGAAGAACCTCATACTTATTGCCGTTTCCGTTGCCGCCGTTCTGGTGCTGTCGTTCGCGTGCGACTGGGCCGTCGGCAAGGCAGCGCCGGAACCGCGCCTGCCCGGCGTACTCGAATTGATCTTTCCGCCGCATGCGCAACAAACCTTCGAGACCACCGAGTTCAAGTACACGGCGCACATCAATTCGCTGGGCCTGCGGGAACGGGAGCTTCCGCCCGAGCGCGGCGATGTGTTCCGCATCGTGGCCATCGGCGACTCTTACACCTACGGTTGGGGCGTCGAGCAGGAGCAGACTTGGCTGCGCCTGCTGGAAGAACTGCTCGCTGCCCAAGGCTATCCCGTGCAGACCGTCAATCTGGGCAAACCCGGCTCGGGTCCGCCCGACTATGCGGCCCTTGCGGAGCGCGCCGTGCCGATTCTGCGACCGGACCTCATTTTAGTGGTGTTGCTTCAGGGTAACGACCTTGGCGCGGCCGGCCCCGAAAACGTGACTGTGCCCAAGGGCAACCGGTTCGATTTTCTCCGTCAGATTTATCCGAACACAATCCGGTTACTGCACGACCTGCGGCGGAACCGCGATTTCGGGAACCGCGGACAACAGGAAATGCCGCCGCAGAAATCGTCGGGCGAAGACAACCGCCGATGGGCCGCGAATACAGCGCAGGAATTCCATGAAAAGATGACGCCGGAGGAGCGCGCACGGTTCGACGCGCTTGAAGACCGGGTCAAAGAAGCGTTCCTGACCGGCAACCTAAATCCGTACCTGATTGACCTGGCTTTGAAGAATCCTCAGTTCTATTGCCTTACCATGGACCTCGAAAATCCGTGGACAAAGACCTGCATCGAACGCACTGCGGGGCAGCTGGCGCGGATCAAGAAGGTGGCGGACGATTTCGGTGCCACGGCACTGGTCCTTTCGATTCCGGAAGGTGCCTACGTCAACGAGGAGGCGTTGCGCAATATCCGGCGTGTGGGCTACAACGTGCCGGACAACCTGATTGACAATACCGCGCCCGATGAGGGCATTCGCCTGGCGGCGGAAAGGGCCGGTTTGCCGTTTCTGAGCGTCAGCGATGCGTTCCGGGCGCGCCGCACGGAAACCGGCTTATTCTACGAATTGGACGGGCACCTGACCGTTGCGGGCCACCGCTTATACGGCGAGGCGCTGAGTGAGGCATTGACCGGAGCTTTTTCGGACTTGCTGCCTGCACGGCAGTAGAGGCGCTGAACGCAAGAAGACCCCTCCCGACAGCCTGCTGGGTCTTGCCGGTATTCCATTGGAACCTTTGCCTGACTTCAAGTATTCATCCGCCAATCGCGCTTGCCAGCTTTCATGGTCTGCCTTCTGCCTGCCAGTCCGGGCCAGATTGCACCGATATTCCGTTTGTGGCGGCTAGAACGCTCGCGGAGCCCGGATGGGAATAAGAAGGCGCCGTCTGGAGTTAAGGCGGCAAGCGCGACGAGATTGGTGAGCGTAATGCCCCGAGGTTGGAGCCTCGGGGCAATGTGCGTAAGGACACGCTGAGAAAAAGGCTGAGAGCATGGCGGTGACGCGCCACGGGCCTACGCCCGTTTGCCCCATGCGTTGATGAACGAGGATTATACGATGTATTTCGGCAGTTTGGACCCGCTTGCCGTGGCGGTGCTGGTAGAGGCTATGAGGTCGGGATTCCCCGCCGGCGATGCGCCCTTGCGCGCGCGGCGCGAACGGCCCGGCCGCGTTGCCGCGATGTGGAAATGGCTGGCGGCGTTTCTGCGCGGGACCGTTTCCGGGCGTTCGAGAGGCTGCTGCATACGGCGGACAGGATGGCTCAGCGCGGAAGGCCGTGTTCTCTCCGCGGGGAACACCCCTACGGAGCCGCCCGTGACGCGTATCCATTCGTGAGGATATCCCGGACCAGATACATCTGGTGTGTCGGCCTGTCTTCGGGCGCATCTCTGGCGTAGGCCCATAGTTCCTCGCCGTGTATGCCATCGTCGAAAGCGATATAGAGGGACGTTTTCGTGACCGCGATGTTCCCTGTTGGTCTGGAACCTGCCTTCAACAAGGGGGAAACGGCCCAACGGTGGTCCTGCCCGGTCTTTGGCACGATGACATTCAGCAGGTTGTTGCCCAGGTCGGTTTGTTCGGGGGAGGCGCCGAAAACGAGCATGACCTCTTGATTGCTCACCATGGTTGCGACGGGAATGGGCGACGACAGCCGGTCCCCAAAGAGCGGGGTGAGAAAATTCGTGCCTTCCGAAGTGCCGTCCGTACGCCAAAGGACGCGTCCTTCGCGCGGATGGTCGGCGGCAAAATACACCTTTCCTTCGAGCACCGTGAGATACGAGGGGCTCGAGCTTCCGGGGCCCGTAAATGCATCGCGTACCATGTGCGTGCCTGCTCTTGTTCCGTTGGTCATGCAGAGTTCCGTGCCGTAACGGCGGGTATGGGCCGAAAAATACGTCACATCGCCCAGAGTGACCGGCGCCGCTGCCGGATTGGTCAGGGTCCAGGGACGGAGCAACGGCACGAGCAGGTCTTCTTCCGAAACACCGGTGCGCAGGAGCGTCAGGTCCGCTGCGGGGTTGACCGGTTCCCGCACGTCCTCGGGAAAGTCCATGAAATAGGTGCAATCAAAGCGCAGCAGGGGGGAGGTGCCGCTGTCTGTGCCGTCCGTTGACCACAGTGTCATTTGACTGGGAGGTTTCCCAGTGTAGAAGTAAGCCTTTCCGCGCAGTACGAAGAGTCCGGCAAATTCCGTGCCCGCACCGCCGGGCGCCGCATCCAACACCATGCGTGTGCTGTCCGGCAGGCCATCCGTCCGCCACAATTCGCGGCCGTGCACGCCGTCGTTAGCGGTAAACAGCAGTGCCTGGTTCCAGACGGTCAGGTCACGGGGTTCGCTCGACCCGCCGCCCACATAGATATCGTTGACCAACTGTGTGCCGTCGATGCTTCCATGACTGGTCCAGAGTTCGCGGCCAAGGTCCGGGCTGAAGGCGGAAAAGAACACCCTGCCGCCCTGGCGCGTCAGGAACCGCGGCGCCGCATCCGCTGGACCGGGAGCGACATCGCGCAACAGGTTGGTTCCAGGTTCGCTGCCATCGCTCACCCAGAGTTCTTCCCCATGTTCGAAGTCGTTTGCCGTAAACAACAACAAACCGTCGACCGGCGTGAATTGCCGGGGAGATGCGGAGGGGTTTACGCGCGCCGTGGCGATGTCCGCGGCCAAGAGCGTTCCTTCCGGGGTGCCGTCGCTTATCCAGAGTTCCTCGCCGTGCATCCTGTCGTCACACGTGAAGAAGAGAAAATCGCCGAAGACGGTCAGATTGTCGGGGCCCGACCCGTCGGGGCCGAGGACGACGTCTTTCAGGATTCTCGTGCCCTGCGGCGTGCCGTCCGTAATGAAGATTTCCTCGCCGTACTCGGGCGAGTTCGCGCAGAAAAAGAGATTACCCCTGTATTCTTCGAGGGACCACGGGTCGGACCCGGTGCCACCGGGGCGCAAATCGGTCGTCAAGAGAGTCGTATCGGGAGAACCGGCCGTTTGCCAGATCTCGTACCCGTGGACGCCGTCGTCGGCTACAAAGAACAGCAAGTCGCCGGCCGCTTTCCAATAATGAGGGTTGCTGCCTTGCAGGCCACGGTTGATGTCTTGAAGCAGGACCGTTCCCTCGGTTGAGCCGTCCGTCTTATAAGGCTCATTGCCATGTTCGCCGTCGTTGGCTTTGAAATACAGGCAATCGCCCCAACGGAAGCCGCCTTCCGGTCCGGAAGTGGCGGGGCCGGGCGCGATATCCTTGACCAGCCTTGCGCCTTCCGGCGAGTCGTCCGTAATCCACAATTCGTTGCCAAGCCCGTTCATAGAACCCAGGAACAGCACACGATTGCCCAGGTCCCATAACTCGAGCGCCACCACGTCGAGGTTCTCCCACCGGACAGCCTTCGTTACCTCCGCGCCGTCGGTACACGCCAGCCCATGACCATCCACGACGTACAGAAACCCCTCGGGGGTCAGGTGTCCGAGAATCCGGGCACTGGGCGGCAATGGGGCCTGGAAAGAGAGCGGCACGGGGCTGGGACTGCCCGCCGGGGCGGCCCAGAGCTGCATGCCGTGAACGCCGTCGTCCGCAACGACCACTACTGTGCGGTTTCTGACGGGGAAGGGGTTTGACGCGTCGGACGTTTCGGGCCCAGGGCGGATGTCCCATGTGTGGACGCTGTCCTGAACCGCGTCATAGAAACAAGGTTCTCTGCCGCACTGTCTCAAATGGGCGTAAAAATACAGAATATCATGGCAACTGACGATATAATCGATTCGGGTGTCCTCGATTCCGGGGGTCAGGTCCGCCACCAGGCGAGTCTGGCCCTGCCGAACGACATCGCGGACGTTTGGCGGCTGCTCCAGGTAAGCAAGGCCGGGACATTCCCATTTCCAGAGTTCGCGGCCGTGCGTTGCGTCGTCAGCCGTGAAATAGAGCGCATTCCCGGCCGCAGTCAGTTGCGCGGGCACAGAGGATGGATTGCCGCCGAACGCTTCGGGGCCGGCCGCGCCCAAGGCCGCGGCCAATGCGAGCATGCCTGTAAGAAACCCCATGTTATTTCCTCATGGCATTGGCGTCCCTTGCCCGGCCTGTTTCGCTGGCGGAACCATGATCACTCGCCGCGCACAGTCTCTGCGCCCTGAAAGACGAGGATTACCCCCAACTCCGCCTGGAGGGGTTTTTCACTGCCCCAGTAGACTGAAGAGAAATCCGCTCCTGCCGCGGCATCGGTTATCTGGCAATTCAGCCGCCAGCGGTCGCCCGGTTTCGGGCTTTCTTCCTCCCCAATACCCGCGAAGGGGATGCGCACCTCCGCCGTCCACGCAGTATCGCCGACGTGTTCGGCTATTTCCCAGTCGCAGGACCACGGGGCCGACCTGCCGCTGACCAAATGTTCCGCGGCAAGCACCGTGTCTTTTTCGGTGCGCACGGCCCAGCGCTCGGAAAGCGGGACGGGCACGCCAAAACGCGGCAATACCGTGATGGTCAATGCCGGCCGCGCGACGCTTTGTTTCGCCTCGAAGGCCAGATAAAGAGCCTCGTTGTCGTAGCGGAGCCTGAGCTCGGCGGGAACAGCGCTCACGGATGCCGGGGTCATGCCGGGCTCCGTCCCGGCGCCGGCGATGAAATCGCGCCAGACCGCATCCTCCAGCATGCCGTCGATCTGGGGCCTCTTGTCGGCGAGGCGGGGCACCGTGGCGCACGGTGAGACGGAGCAGAAGAATTTCGATTCGATGACCTGGGCCCACGCCTGGTTGCGAGGCATCAGTTCCTTGTAGAGGAGTGCCTGGGCGTGGCTGCCCAATTCCATCCGGTATATGAAATCCTTCGTTGAGATGGGCGTGGCCGCGAGGCGCAGGAAGAAGGCCTCGGTCGATTCCGACCCGTCTTGCAGGCTTCTGAAATTCAGGGTAACCGCCATTTCTTCGCTGATGCGAAGCCACGTGCCCGTGCCCGTCAGGGTCCCGTATCGGAACACGCGGGCCGACGGGTCGGCGTATTCGGCCCAAGAGCCCCCGAAAGCCAAGTCGTTGCTTTCCGCCTGCGGCGATGCCCGGACATACCAGAGACGCGTCGTTTCGGCGGCAAGCGCCTCCCATTGGTCTGAGCCGGGCGCGCGCAGCATCAACCAGTGATTGGGCAACGCGGCATGAGCCATAGGGTCAATTGAGTCAAAAATCAGGTGGTCCTGGCTGGCCGCGGGAGCCGCGGGGGGCGTTGCCGGCCGCGAGCCGCTGGGCCGGCGGGACCAAACGGCAAACCCGGCGGTGACCATGGCCAGCACCAACACGACGCCCCCCGCAATCCGTGCCGCGCGGCCCAAGGCCTTACGCTGCTCGCGCCACCACGCGCGCGCCGGCGCGCGGCGCATGCGCCGCGCGGGGGCCGTTTTCAGCCGCGTGCGGGTCTCGTCCAACCGCGCGGCTTGCCCGCCGGCCAGTTCGGGCAGACGCTGATAGCTTTCCAGGACCTCGCCCGCGTTCGCGGGCCGGTCTTCCGGCACGCGCGCGAGCATCGCGGCAACCAGGTTGCTCAATTCCAGCGACACACCCTCGACCTGTTCGTGGAGCGGCGGAATCTGCTTCTCAAGCATTTCTTTCATAAGGGAAAGCGGAGTCTCCGCCACATAGGGCGAAGTTCCCAGAATCGCCTCATAGAGGACCATGCCCGTCGAATAGACATCCCAAGCGGGCGCCGGCTCTTGGCCGTCCCAAGCTTCCGGCGGCGCATAGCGCGGCGTCCCGAGAAACATCCCGGAGGAGGTGCGCTGCGAAATGGATTGGGTCTGATATTCGGCCAGGAGCTTGGCAAGCCCGAAATCCGAAAGCACGGCGTGACCATCGCTGCGAATCAAAAGATTACTGGGCTTCACGTCCCGGTGGATAATTCCTTCTTCGTGGCAGCAGGCCAAGGCGAGCAGCGTGTCCCGGATACAGGCCAAGGCAAGCGTCGCGGGAACGGGGCCCGCTTTCTCCGCATCGGCCAGCGAGCCCCCCGGCACATATTCCATGTCGATGGCAATTTCGTCGCCGACATGTTCGAGGGAATGGATTTGGATGATATACGGATGCTGGAAATTGGCAATGGTGCGCGCCTCGACCCGGAAACGCCGCGCAAATTCCTCGCCGGACGTGACGGAATGGTCGAGGACCTTGAGCGCGATTTGCCGGCCGAGCGTCTCGTCTTCGGCCAGATACACGATCCCCATGCCGCCCCGCCCGATCATGCGCTGGATTCGGTACTTGCCGAAGGACAATCCAGGCGCCAGTGTTGCCATACCTGCCTCTCCCTGACACCATAACCGGCCCCTTCCGCCCGGGGAGATGGTAACGCAAGTGGCGAACAGGCGCAACCATGTCACGGCAACCGTGCAGCACCCGCCATTGGGATGCGCCCCGCGAGCGGCGGGACACATGGGTGGCGCGAGTCTGCCCGCGTGCCGCGGGGGCGGGGCATGCCTCGCCCCTGCGCAAGTCAGGAATCACGTCTTGGGACAGCCTCCGGGCCGGCCTGCCGCAACCGGGGCGGCCCCGGCGCTCATGCCTCGTCGCGCCGGGGCCGCTGGTTCATAGGCGGGAAGCGGCTGGGTAGCCGCCGCTTCCCGGTAGAGGCGCGGGTTATTTGCGCCGCCGCAACGCCGCCGCGCCGCCCGCCGCCGTCAGCGCCGCCAGCAGCGCAAGCATCGATGCGCTGAGGGCCGGCACGTAACGGGCCTCGACGATTGTCAGGGCGCTGGAATTCGCCGCCGCGCCAAGGTTGCCCGCCAGGTCCACGCCGCTGATCTCGATGTACGCGGGCCCCAACGGGTCCTGCTCCGGACCGAGCACGGTGTAGAGGTAGACATAACCGGCCTTTTCGGTGTCGCGCACCGCGGCGTGGCCGTTGACGGTCACCTCGGGCGGGGCGTCCAGCGGCTCGGACACGTCGAACGTCAGCGTGACCGTCTCATCCTCGCCGGCCTGGGCGGGGATTGCGGCGATGTTGCCGATGCCGGGCTCCGCCGTATCCAGGGTGATGGAGTCGGCAAGGGACGCGGCCGTCACGTTGCCCGCCGCGTCGCGGAACCGCGCATAGACCGTCTTGGCCCCGTCGCCCGCGCTGAGCTGCCACGCCCGCGTGGGCGCGAAGGCGAGCCAGGCGCCCCAGACGCCGCCGTCGTTCCTGAAGGACATTCCCGTTACGGCCGTGGTGGCGTCCGTCGCGGAGACGGTGAGCGTAACGATTCTCGTATTGGTGCGGGGGTCGCCCATGTTGATGGTCACGGAACCCGCCGGCGCCACGCTGTCGTAGGTGCGCGAGATGACGTTCGAGGCGCCCGCGTTCTGATTGCCCGCGAGGTCGCTGAAGCGCAGCGCCGGGGCCGAGCACGAGACCGGCCCCTGGGCCGACGGCACGAGCGTGAATTGGTAGGACGTGCCGCCCCCGCCAAACCCGGACACCGACGCATGGACCGCGGCGATGTCCTCTTGCGTGAACGTGACGCTCGGCTCGCTCAGCACGGCGGAAACGGGGATGGAGGCGTTCGTCGGGTCCGGCGCGGCGCACGACAGCGTCACAGTCGGCGCCACCGTGTCGAGCGTAATGCCGTCGCTGATCGGGCCGGCGGACACGTTGCCCACGCCGTCGCGGAATTGCGCATACACCGTCTTCGCGCCGTCGCCCGGGTTCAGCGTCCACGCCTTGCCCGTCGCATACGCTTCCCAGCCGCTCCACGAAACGTTGTCGTTGCTGAACCGCATGTGCGCGACGCCCGAGCCGCCGTCCGTCGCGGACAAGGTCAAGGCCGCTGCCGTCGTGTTCGTGTACGCCGCGCCGCCGTTGATTACCACCGTGCCCGCCGGCGGCACGTCTTCGAGGGTCTGCCCGTAACCCGCGAGACCCATCGCGGAGTCGATTCCCTCGCCGTTGCGCGCCACGCCGAACACGCCGTAGAACGTGCCTCCGGAAAGGCCCGTTACCGTCACCGCGCCCCACGCCGGCATCGTCCGGTACACCGGCGCGGCGCCCAGCGTCCCATCCGCCTGCACCCAGACATTACCGGGCAAGCCGGAATCCACCCGGATGGCGTATTCGGTTCCGGCGGGGTTGCCGTCGCCCGCCGTGAGCGCCACGTCGAGCGTGTGCTGCGTGGCGTTCGTGACCGACGGCGCGAGCGGCTGGGCCGCCAGCGTCCACTTGCTCGCCGTTGCGGGCGCCGTGGACACGGAATCGCCGTTCCGCGACCGCCCGCTGAACGTGTACTGCGTGTTGGGGCTCAGCCCGCCCGACGCCCACGGCGCCGCCGTCTGCACCCAGCCGGAGTTCGTGCCCGCCGTCGTGTTCGCGTAATACAGCCCCGACGTGCCGCTCGCGAGGTTGCTCGGCGCGTTCGCCGGACCCACGCCGATGGATGATGGCGTCACGCCGCTGAAGGCCAGCCCCGACACCGCCTCGATCAGCGTGTACCGGACCTCCAGCGGCTGCTGCACGTTCACCACGCCTTCGGCATTCCGCGTGCGGCACGTAAACGTGTACGCCGTGTTCGGCAGGAGCGGCGTCGAGGTCCACGGCGCGTTGCTCTGCTGCCAGCCCGAATCCGTGGCCGTCGTCGTGTTCTCCAGGATCAGGCCCGAACTCCCCAGAGTCAGGTTGCTCGGCACGTTCGTCGACGCCACCGTAATCGTGTTCAGCCCGAACCCGCTGTACGTCAGGCCCGCCGACGGCTCGATCAGCGTGTATTTGGACGCCGTGACCGGGGCCGTCTCGACGGAACCGCCGTTCCGCGATTTCCCGCTGAACGTGTACTGCGTGTTGGGGCTCAGCCCGCCCGACGCCCACGGCGCCGACGTCTGCACCCAGCCGGAGTTCGTGCCCGCCGTCGTGTTCGCGTAATACAGCCCCGACGCGCCGCTCGTGAGGTTGCTCGGCGCGTTCGCCGGACCCACGCCAATCCCGCTCGCCGTCACCCCGGAGAACGACAGGCCCGACACCGCCTCGATCAGCGTCCAAGCCGTGTAGTTCGTCGTCAGGGCGCTGTCCCCGTTCGCGTTCGTCGCAGCCACCTGGAACGCGTACTGCGCGTTCGGGTTCAGGCCGCCGTGCTGCCACAACTGAACGTCCGCCGCCGTCGTCGTCTGCAAGGTCACCGGCGGGCCCGAGCCCGGGTCGTCGTAGACCTTGAACCCCGTCTCGTTGCCGGAATTGTCCGTCCACGTCCACGTAATCGTGTTCAGGTCCACCGCTGTCGAGCCCGGATTCGACGGGGCAGTGGGAACGGGATTGTCCACGATCTTCGCCACGAACGCATCTCCCACGCCGCCATGGCTCGTGTTCCAGCCGCCGCTCACCCAGTCGGCCGAAGACGTGTACCCGGTTACCCAGGTGTTTGTCCCGGTCGCGTCTACCGCTATGCCGTAGCCGTAGTCAGTGCTGGTCCCGCCCAGGTACGTCGACCACAGGTGCGCGCCCGCCGTGCTCAGCTTGACCACAAAGCCGTCATTCCCGCCGCCATAGGTCGTATCCCCGCTGCCGCTCACCCAGCCGGAAGAGCCCGTGTACCCCGTCGCGCAGCAGTTCCCGCTCGCATCCGCCGCGATGCCCCGGCCGTAGTCAGTGCTGGTCCCGCCCAGGTACGTCGACCACAGGTGCGCGCCCGCCGTGCTCAGCTTGACCACAAAGCCGTCAGTGCTGCCGCCAAGTGTCGTATTCCAGCCGCCGCTCACCCAGCCGGAAGAGACCGTATACCCCGTCGCGTAGCAGTTCCCGCTTGTATCCACCGCGATGCCCTGACCGTAGTCACTACTCGTTCCGCCCAGGTACGTCGACCACAGGTGCGCGCCCGCCGCGCTCAGCTTGACCACAAAGCCGTCATAGCCCTGCAACGTCGTGTTCCAGCCGCCGCTCACCCAGCCGGCCGAGTTTGTATACGCCGTCGCGTAGCAGTCCCCGGTCGCGTCCACGGCGATGCCGTAGCCGGTGTCATCGCCCGTCCCGCCCAGGTACGTCGACCACAGGTGCGCGCCCGCCGTGCTCAGCTTGACCACGTAGGCATCTCCCACGCCGCCATAGGTCGTGTTCCAGCCGCCGCTCACCCAGCCGGAAGAGACCGTATACCCCGTCGCGTAGCAGTTCCCGCTCGCGTCCGCCGCGATGCCGTAGCCGTAGTCAGTTCCCGTCCCGCCCAGGTACGTCGACCACAGGTGCGCGCCCGCTGTGCTCAGTTTGACCACAAAGCCGTCGTAGTTGCCGCCGCCGAAGCTCGTGTTCCAGCCGCCGCTCACCCAGCCGGAAGAGCCCGTGTATCCCGTCGCGTAGCAGTTCCCGCTCGAGTCCACCGCAATGCCCCGACCGTAGTCACTGCCCGTTCCGCCGAGGTACGTCGACCACAGGTGCGCGCCCGCCGCGCTCAGCTTGACCACAAAGCCGTCATGGCCCTGCAACGTCGTATTCCAGCCGCCGCTCACCCAGCCAGAAGAGGCCGTGAACCCCGTCGCGTAGCAGTTCCCGCTCGAGTCCACCGCGATGCCGTAGCCTAAGTCATCGCCCGTCCCGCCCAGGTACGTCGACCATTCCACGTCCACGGAGACCGCGACGTACGTGCCGGTATCTGTCCCGGTACCACCCGCCGGGACCGTCACCGCGTGGCTTGCCGGCGGCGCGTACCCATACACGTCCTTGAACTCGACCGCCCACTCCCCTGCCGCGAGGCCGGTGACCGTGTCCCCGCTGTTATACCAGGTGGGGAACGTCACGGGACGCCACTGCGCCCCCGCGGATACCGCCCCCGCCGGCCCCAGCGTCACCTGAAGGCTGCCCGTATCGTTGAGGCCGGTGGCCTTGAGGACAAACCCGTCCCAGCTGCCGCCGAAGCTCGTGTCCCAGCCGCCGCTCACCCAGCCAGTCGAGCCCGTGTACCCGGTTACCCAGGTGTTTGCCCCGCTCGCATCCACGGCGATGCCGTAGCCGTAGTCAGCGCTGGCCCCGCCCAGGTACGTCGACCACAGGTGCGCGCCCGCCGTGCTCAGCTTGACCACAAAGCCGTCGTAGCTACCGCCGCCGTACGCCGTCTGCCAGCCGCCGCTCACCCAGCCGGAGGATTGCGTGCGCCCCGTCGCGTAGCAGTTCCCGGCCGAATCCACGGCTATGCCGTAGCCGTAGTCAGTGCTGGTCCCGCCCAGGTACGTCGACCACAGGTGCGCGCCCGCCGTGCTCAGCTTGACCACAAAGCCGTCAGAGCCGCCGTTATGGGTCGTATCCCAGCCGCCGCTCACCCAGCCGGCCAAGTTTGTCCGCCCCGTCGCGTAGCAGTTCCCGCTCGCATCCGCCGCTATGCCGTAGCCGTAGTCACTGGCCCCGCCCAGGTACGTCGACCACAGGTGCGCGCCCGCCGTGCTCAGCTTGACCACAAAGCCGTCACCGCCCTGGAACGTCGTATCCCAGCCGCCGCTCACCCAGCCGGAGGATTGCGTGCGCCCCGTTGCGTAGCAGTTCCCGGCCGAATCCACGGCGATGCCGTAGCCTAAGTCAGTGCCCGTTCCGCCCAGGTACGTCGACCACAGGTGCGCGCCCGCCGCGCTCAGCTTGACCACAAAGCCGTCAGTGCCCTGCAACGTCGTATTCCAGCCGCCGCTCACCCAGCCAGTCGAGCCCGTGTCCCCGGTTACCCAGGTGTTTGCCCCGCTCGCATCCACGGCGATGCCGGAGCCGGAGTCAGCGCTGGCCCCGCCCAGGTACGTCGACCACAGGTGCGCGCCCGCCGTGCTCAGCTTGACCACAAACCCGTCCCAGCTGCCGCCATGGCTCGTGTTCCAGCCGCCGCTCACCCAGCCCGAAGAGGCCGTCTGCCCCGTGGCGTAGCAGTTCCCGGCCGAATCCACCGCGATGCCTCGACCGTAGTCATCGGCCGTTCCGCCCAGGTACGTCGACCACAGGTGCGCGCCCGCCGCGCTCAGCTTGACCACAAAGCCGTCAGTGCCCTGCAACGTCGTATTCCAGCCGCCGCTCACCCAGCCGGCTGTGTTTGTATACCCCGTCGCGTAGCAGTTCCCGCTCGCATCCGCCGCGATGCCGTAGCCGTAGTCATCGCCCGTCCCGCCCAGGTAGGTGCCCCAGGCTACCGCCGGGTCGATCACCAGGGGCAGCGTCGTGTCGTACGCGCCCGTCACCGCGAACCCGTACGAGTGGTCATCCACCAGCACGAACCCGCCCGCCACCGTCTTCTTCTCACCGTTCGCCTCCTGGTACAGGTACGGCTCGCCGTCCGTAAGCGGCGCCCAGCCCTCCTTCACCCGGATCTCCAGCGCCCCGTCCGGCGTCAGCCGCAACCCCTGGATATCCTCGTACCGCAGCCGGATCGACTCTGGGTCCGCCCCGGGCGCGACATGGAAGTTGTATTTGATCCCCGTCCGGTTGCCCGTCAGTTCCAGGCTTACCCCGGGATACAGCGACTCGTACCACACCGCGTCGAAGGACCCCACGCCTTCCCGGCGTCTCTACCCAAGCCGCCGGTGTTATTCCGTGTGTTGTGCCGCATCGCGCGCTTTCAGCGGGTTCGCGACGCCAAGCCGGCCCATGAGCCGGCGCAGTTCGCCCGGGGTGATTTCCAGGAGGCGCGCCGCAGCCGATTCGTCCCCGTGCGCAAAACCCAGGACATAGGAGATGTACGTCCTGCGCAAAGCGTCGAGCGATTCCGGCTGCCCTTTCTCAACCGGTTCATCCGAACGTTCACCCGCCACGCCATTCCCTC
>JAGMZX010000013.1:28583-44056 GCA_018005585.1 Candidatus Hydrogenedentota bacterium
GCCGATTCGTCCCCGTGCGCAAAACCCAGGACATAGGAGATGTACGTCCTGCGCAAAGCGTCGAGCGATTCCGGCTGCCCTTTCTCAACCGGTTCATCCGAACGTTCACCCGCCACGCCATTCCCTCACTTCCGCCGCCGGGCAAGACCCGGTGGTCAATTGTGGTGCGCAAGTTTCGTGCCAACTCAGAACGGTCTGTTCCGTTTGTGCATAACATGCTGTTGTGCAGCGGCTTATGCTGAAATGCCCAGGCGGGGGGGCAAGAAACTTCGTGTACGGATTCCGAAATTCAGACAGTCGAATCGTCCAGAATCTGGACGACAGCACGAAAGGCGGGGGCCCCGGCGCGCCCTCCGGCGGACGCCGAAATCAAGACGTCTTCCCCGTGCGTTCGGAATTGCCGGGGATTCCCGACAGACGGAAAGGGGACATCAGCACGATTCGGGGAGGGGCGCATCCTGCCAGCGCGGGGGGAGTATGTCCCGGTTCACGATGCGCAATGCGCGGGTGTCTCCGCCGCGATGCTCGAAGAAGACGTCCACGCGGGCGGCGGGCAGGACGCCCTGCGCGCGGTCGGCCCATTCGACGCAACAAACGCCGTCGGGTTCGAAGAGTTCCTCGCAGCCCAGGGTCAGCACGTCCTCGGGGCCGGTCAAGCGGTAGAGGTCCAGATGATAGAGCCTGTGTTCGCCGCCGTATTCGTTCACCAGGGTGAAGGTTGGGCTGTGGACGTGCTCGCCGCGCGCGAAGAACGACGCCATCCCGCGCACGAAGCAGGTCTTGCCCGTGGCGAGTTCGCCGTAGAGCGCGACGACGGCGCCGGCCGGGAGAAATGCGGCGAGCCGCCGGCCCCATTGCTCGGTCTGCGCGGGCGAGGACGTCTGGAGGTCGAGCACGTCGTCCGCATGCGCACTCATCAGAAAAGCCCTTTTCGCGGCTGTGTCGCCGTGTGCCGGTTGGTCATGGGGGAATCAGCCGGCCTTTGCCAGCGCCTCGCGGTACAGCGCGACATACTCGCGCGAGGCGCGCGCCCAGGAAAAATCCTCCGACATGCCGGTGATGCGGAGGCTTTCCAGCGCTGCGGGCGAGGCGTAGAGGTCGAGGGCTTTGTGCATGGCGCGCAACAGCGCCTGACTGGTCATGGGCACAAAGGAGAGCCCCGTGGCCTGGGTCTTGCGCCCGTTCACGCGCGACAGGTTGCGGACGCTGTCCGCGAGGCCGCCCGTTCGGCGGACGACCGGGACCGTTCCATAGGCGAGACTGTACAGCTGGCTGAGGCCGCAGGGTTCGTAACGGGACGGCATCAGGAAAAAGTCGCTGCCCGCCATGACCTTATGGGCGAGCGCGGTGTCGTAGCGCAGGATTACGGTGACCTTGCCGGGATAGCGCTGAGCCGCGTTAATCAGGCGGTTCTCGATGGGCGAATCGCCGGTGCCGAGCAGCGCAACCTGGAAAGACTTGTCCGGGATGAGGTCGAGCGCGTCGATGATCAGGTCAATGCCCTTCTGCCAGGTAAGGCGGCTGACCACGCCGAAGACGGGGGCGTTTTGCCGCGGCAGTTGAAACGCGTCTTGAAGGTCGCTTTTGCAGGCGGCCTTGCCGCGCAGGTTGTCGCGGCCGAACGGGGCGGCAATATAGGGGTCGCACGCCGGGTTCCAGACCTCATAATCAATGCCGTTGAGAATGCCGCACAGGTCGTCGCGCCGTTTCCGGAGCACCCCGTCCAGGCCGGCCCCGTACTCCATCGTCTGTATTTCGCGGGCGTAGCGGGGGCTGACGGTGTTCAGCTTGTCCGCGGACACGATGGCGCCCTTCATCAGATTGATGTCGCCGAAGTACTCGAGGCACTCCATGTGAAACAAAGACGGGTCAAAACCGGTGAAGGGAAGCTGGTGCGCGGCGAAGCGGCCCTGAAAATTCAGGTTGTGAATCGTGTATACCGTTGGCGTGCCTGCCCAGAAGGGAGACGCCGCGAGGTTCGTTTTCAAGTAGATGACAATGGGCGCGGTGTGCCAGTCGTGGCAATTGATGACATCCGGCTTCCAGCCGATGTGTCTCATGGCTTCGAGCAGGGCCAAGCCGAAGAAACAATAGCGCTCCGCGTTGTCGCCGTATTCGCCGTCTTCCTGGCCATAGGGGTGTTCGCGGCCGAAATAGCCTTCGTGTTCGATCAGGTAGACCGGAACGTCCGTGCCCGGGATGCGCGATTCGCGCAGCGCGCCCGTTATGCGCTTGGGCCCGACTGCAACCTCGCAGGCGGCGACCCGCTCGCCCTGCAACGCAGCCGGAATGCTTCTGTAGCAGGGTATGGCCACGCGCACGTCGTGCCCGGCCGCGCGCAACGCTTTCGGGAGCGCGTTCACCACCTCCGCGAGGCCGCCGGTGCTGAGCATCGGCGACAACTCCGCGGCAACGTGCAGTATCTTGAGGGTCTTTTTCAAGACCAGTGTCCTTCGCATATTGGGCCGGCGCTTCGTGCGCGTTTGATAAGAATATCTCTTAACAAACAAGTCATTATACATGAAAGATCAGGCAGGGCGGAAGGGCCGCGGAAGAAAGGCGTGGAGTGTCTGGGAGCGTGCTTCATTTCCGCAAATCCGCGACCTGGAAACGCTCCGGCTCGCGCCATGTGTGCACCGCGATGCCGGGAAAATGGCCGCGCAGGTACGCCGCGATGACGGGCACAATGCAAGCCTCGGTGCCTGCGTGGCCCGCGTCGATGACGGCCAGGCCGCGCGCGTGGGCCGCGCAGGCCTGGTGGTAGTTGACGTCGCCCGTGACGTATACGTCGATATCTGCCGGGATGCGGCTTATCTCGCCGCCGCCGGAGCCGCCCAATACGGCGACGGAACGCACGCGCCGGGCGGGCTTGCCGACGATGCGCACGTGCGAAACGCCGAGCGCCTTTGCGGCCATTGCGGCGAAATCGCCAAGCGGCATGGGCGTTTCGAGTGTGCCGCGCACGCCAAGACCGACTGCCGGGTCCAGGTTGTCGAGCCTGACGATATCGAAGGCGGCCTCTTCGTAGGGATGCGTTGCGCGCAGGGCGCGGAGCGCGTCGTCGAGCCGCGCTTTCGTCACGATTGTCTCAAAGCGCATTTCGGGCTCTTCGTTGATCTGCTGTTTCTTGCCGCTGAAAGGGGAGGCCTTCTCGCCGGGCAGGAAGGTGCCCGTGCCCGGCGCGCTGAAGGAGCAGTGCGTGTAGTCGCCGATGATGCCCGCGCCGGCGGCGCAGACGGCGTCGCGCACGCGGCGCAAATGCGATTCCGGAACGAAGGTGACCAGTTTTACCTGCGCGGCGTGGGGCGCCGGCAGCAGGGGGCGTGTCTGGCGCAAATGGAGGCGTTCCGCGAGGACGTGGCTGACGCCGCCGGGCGCAACGTCCAGGTTCGTGTGCGCGGAAAAGACCGCAATGTTGGCACGGGCGATATCGATGCACAGACGGGCGTGCGGGTCGTCGGAGCGCAGGTGTTTCAGCGGTTCGTGAATCAGGGGATGATGCGACACCATGAACTGGGCGCGCAATTGCCGCGCTTTCTCCAATGCCTCGCGGCACGGGGTAAGGCAAACGAGCACGCGCGACACGCGCCGGTCCGGCGACCCCACGGACAAGCCGGGCCGGTCCCAATCGTAGGCGAACGCCGGCGGGGCCCACGCTTCCAAGGCATCCACAATGGCACGTACGGTCACGGACATACCGGATTCCTCCAGAGAACCATGCGACAGGTTGAAATGGTCATGGGCGCCGGGCGGTTCCTACGCCGCCATTTCCATCGAGATGGCGCCGTAACCTACGACGCGCTGATAGTCCCCAGACGCTTCCGCGCTCGTGCGGTAGTCCAGGAGCTGCCAGTGGTCGGCGCCGGACGCGAGCGCGTACGCCATCGCGGCGACCACGGCGGGCGCGCCGCACATGGCGTATCGGCCGTCACGGAAGCCGCGGCACATGGCCGCGCAGTCCTGTTCGAGCACGGCGTTGAGGGTAGCCTTATCGAGTTGGGCGGCCCGCTCCTGCGGATAGTAGTGCGAGAGGTCGGTGGAAGCGAGGACCAAGTCCGCGGGGTCGAGCAGGGCTGCGAGGCGGCGGCCGAACGCGATATGCCAGTCAGCGGCCTCTGAGCCAAACAGGACCGGCACAATCGGCGTGTCGCCAATAACGGCATGCAGGAAAGGCAATTGCACTTCGAGGCTGTGTTCCGCATAGTGCGCTTCCTCCGTGCGGACCTCGGAGGAAACGGCGAGTTGAGCGGCCAGCGGCTCGTCCACCGCGAAGCCGGCGACGGGCGTTTCGAAAGAACCGTGCGCGAAGATAGCGGCGCCCTCGAACTGGCACCGGTGCGAGCGGCCTAGCAGCACGACTCGTTTGGGGCGTTTCCCCCTGATGCGGGCAAACCCGTAACCCGCGGTCGCGCCGCTGTACATGTAGCCCGCATGAGGCACGATAATCGCCCGGACGCGTTCGGGGCCGGGTGGGACGCGCGCCGCGTCGAGGTATTGAGCAACCTCCCGGTTCAGGGTGCCCGCGTCCGCCGGGTAGAACATCCCCGCAACCATGGCGTGTCGAATGCTCATGGACACAGTCTAACAAGAGGACCGGTCAACGTCAAAGAGGAATTCGAAACTGGAATCCGAGTTGGGACAGTTGCATTCCGGCAAGAACCGCCGCTATGCTCCGGCATCCGAACCGGCGAGGCGTCCGCCATGACCACCATACTTTCCTGGAACGTTAACGGGTTGCGGGCCGTGTTGAAGACTGGCTTCCTGGACTGGTTTGAGAAGGCCCAACCGGACATCCTCTGCCTGCAGGAAACGCGCGTGAATCCCGAGGACCTGACCGAGGCGGCACGCGCGCCGGCTGGGTACATGAGCCTTTGGCAGCCGGCGCGCAAGCCTGGTTACAGCGGCGTCGCCGTGTATTCGCGCATCGAGCCGGTCTCGGTCGCGCCCATGGGCGTGGCGGAGTTCGACGATGAGGGGCGATTACAGGTCGTGGAATTCAAGGAATTCACCGTGTTGAACGGTTATTGGCCCAACAGTCAGGACGAGCGGAAGCGGCTTGAGTACAAAGTGCGCTACTGCGGCGCGGTCGCGCGAGTGGCGGGCAAGCTGGTCCGGCAGGGGCATAACGTCGTGGTGTGCGGCGACTTCAATATCGCCCACACGGAAATTGACCTCGCCAGGCCGAAAGACAACGAGAACAGCGCCGGATTCTATATCGAGGAAAGGCAGGCGATGACGCGGTTCCTGAAAAAAGGGTACGTGGACACGTTCCGGCATTTTTGCACGGAGGCAGGTCATTATACGTGGTGGTCCTACCGCACGCGCGCGCGGGAACGGAATATCGGCTGGCGGCTCGATTATCATTGCGTTAACAAGGAGTTTCTGCCCCGGGTGGCCCGGTCCTGGATACTCTCCGGCGTAATGGGCTCAGACCACTGTCCCGTGGGCATTGAACTGAGGTGAACGGAATTGAAATCGCGCGTAACGACAGAGCAGGGTGATTCTGGAAAGAGCAGAACGCTGGGCGGCGAAGTGCTGGAGAAAAGCCATGCGATATTCGAATGTTGCGGATGGCTGGACTCGTTGCGGGCGTACACTGCCATTCTACGGCTCGACATGGCGGAGCAGCAGCCGGAAGAATATGACGAACTGAACCGCTGTTTGCTCTGGCTGATCCACTGTTATTTCCTGATGGGCGCGGCCTGCAACGACCCCGCGAACAAGCACCCGGAATACCGGAAAGGGGACATAGGGCCGGAACACGTGGCCAAACTCGAAGACGAACAGGAACGGTTGGAAACGGTCCTGCACTTGCCCAAGGCGTTTATTGCCTCGGCCACGAACCGTCTTGCCGCGCAGGCTGATTACGCCGCCACGATGGCGCGCACGTTCGAGCGGCATCTGGTGCGCCTGAAAGAAGTCGAGCCGGCATTTGACGCGGTCTCCATGCTGGCCTTCGCGAACCGGCTGAGCGACTATTTCTACGTGCTGGCGCGCTATCTCGAGGAAGACCGCCACCACGTGGTGGACTACCGCATTCTCGAAGACTGAAACGGGGCGCACGCGTATGCTACGCGCCGTCTTTGCGCGGCAGAATGGGCGCGAGAAACGTTTCCCAACCGTGCAGGTAGGCGTCCATGGATAGAACAAATCCCTCATTGTGGTCGCCGCGGATTTCCAGGAATTGCTTGGGGCCGCGCGCCCGCGCGAACAGTTCCCGGCCGTGCGCGAAGGGGATCACGCTATCGTCGGGACTGTGAATGACGAGCAGAGGGACGCGGATGCCGGACACCTTGTCCTTGTTCGCGAATTGAATGCTCACGAGCCAGCGCGCGGGCAGGATGGGAAACAGCGCCTTGGCCATGTCGGGCACGGACAGGAATGTGCTTTCCAGCACGACCGCCGCGGGCAGAACCCCGGCGGCCAAGTCCGCGGTAACGGCCCCGCCGAGGGAACGTCCGAAAAGAACAATCTGCCCCGGCGGGATGCCCCGGGTCTCCGTCAATTCCCGCCACGCAGCGCGGATGTCGGCGTAGCAGCGTTCCTCCGAGGGGCGGCCCGTGCTGTGTCCGTAGCCGCCGTAGTCGTACGCCATTACGGAGAAGCCAAGACGCCGGAGCAACTCCATGGACTCGAGGCGGTCCGCGATGTTCCCGGCGTTCCCGTGTGAAAAGAGCACGACGCCGCGGGCCTTTTCAATGGGAATATACCAGGCGTGGGTTCGCTCGTTGCCCACGTCGAGCATGATTTCTTCATATGCCCAGCCCGCGTCGGCCGGGGTTCGATAGATTTCCCGGGTTGCCTGAAAAATGATCCAGTGCTGCAACTGACGCATCATGAGAAAGCCGCCCGCCAACACGCACAGCGCGATGAAGAACACTCCGTACGGGGCACGCACCAGGCGAGTCCGCCGCGCCGCAACGGCCGCTGTGCGCGGTTCCTGGCCTGGAGTATCCGTCATCGTGAATCCGCTGTTGGCATTTTGCCGGTCCAGAGGTTACACTATGCGCCATTATTGCATTATTGGGGAGCCCAGTGACTACTTGCACCGGTGGACAGCCGCTTGCGGCGCATAAAGGAAGGACAGCAACATGAACCAGTACAATATTCTTCTCGACCCGGCCCGCATTCCGGACGCGTGGTATAACATCAATCCAGACATGCCGGTGCCGATGGCGCCGCCGCTGCATCCGGCGACGCTGCAGCCCGTGACGCCCGACGATCTCGCACCCATATTCCCGATGCCGCTGATCGAGCAGGAGGTCTCGATGCAGCAGTATGTGTCGATCCCGGGCGAGGTCATGGACGCCTACCGCTTGTATCGCCCCACGCCTCTGCGGCGCGCATTGCGCTTCGAGAAGGCCCTCGGTACGCCCGCGAAGATCTACTACAAGAATGAGAGTGTCAGTCCTTCGGGCAGTCACAAGCTCAATACGGCTGTGCCGCAGGCTTATTTCAACAAGATCAGCGGCATCAACGGCCTGACTACGGAAACGGGCGCGGGACAATGGGGCACGGCGCTGAGCATCGCGTGTTCCATGTTCAATATGTCCTGCGACGTGTACATGGTGAGGGTCAGCTTCGAACAGAAACCGTACCGCCGCTCGGTCATGCAGACCTACGGCGCGAACGTCTATTCGAGTCCCACGGACCGCACGGACTTTGGCAGGCGGTACAAGGCCGAGAATCCCGATACGTCGGGCAGCTTGGGCATCGCTATTACGGAGGCGGTCGAAGCGGCGGTGACCAGCGGCGGCAAATTGCGCTACAGCCTCGGCAGCGTGCTCAACCACGTGCTGATGCACCAGACGGTCATCGGCCAGGAAGCCAAGCTGCAGTTGGAAATGGTAGGCGAGTATCCCGACGTGGTCATCGGCTGCTGCGGCGGCGGATCGAACTTCGCGGGCACCGCGTGGCCGTTCGCTCTCGACAAGATCAAGAAGGGCAGGAATGTTGACCTCGTTGCCGTCGAACCGACGGCCTGCCCGACGCTGACCAAAGGGCTCTACGCCTACGATTTTGGCGACACGGGTCAGATGACCCCGCTGCTCCTGCAGTACACGCTCGGCCACAAGTTTGTGCCGGCGCCTCTGCATGCGGGCGGGTTGCGCTACCACGGCGTGGCCACCCAAGTGGCGCACCTGACGCGGCACGGGGTCACGCGAGCGGTGGCGTATCAGCAGAACGCCTGCTTCGAAGCCGCGCTGCTCTTCGCGCGGTCCGAGTGCATCGTGCCGGCGCCGGAAAGCAGCCATGCAATTCGCGCCGCTATGGATGAGGCGCTGAAGTGCAAGGAGACCGGCGAAGCGAAGACCATCCTCTTCAACTTGAGCGGGCACGGCCATTTTGACATGACGGCCTACGAAGCGTATTTCAACAAGAAACTCGTGGATTACGAACTGGACGAAGAGGCGATTCGCAAGGCCGAGGCGGACATCCCGAAGGTGCCCATCCCGGGATAACCATGTGGCGCGGAGGGCGGCCGCGGCTCGGCTGCAAGACCCGCCGCGGATTCAGGCCCCTGGTTCTCATGATGGGGGCCCGGCGCACTGCCGGGCCCTCGAACTGTTTCGCCGCGCCTTGGGGCGCTCCTACAACACGCCTCTGGTCAGAGCGTCGCGCCAATTACGGTCGTACTCGACGTGGCCGTCGGCATAGAGGATATTGCGCCCGCCGTCGGGCCAGTCGGTTTTGTTGATCACCACCGGGATTTGGCTCATGGCCTGGGCCCAGGCAGCGCGGTTTTCGGGGTCTTCCAGGGTTTCCCGCAGGATCGCTTCGATATTTGTCGCGGGCAGGAGGTAATCGTAGGAATCTTTGCCCGCGGGGTCCTTCGGGCTGGTCAGAATGGAGACGTCTGTCAAGTATTCCGGGTATACGCTGAGCCAGCCGGGAGGCGTGAAGTCCCTGTGCTCGTTCTGGAACATCTTGATGACCAGGCCAAGTTGCTTCAGATTGTTCTGGTCTCTCGCGCGCAGCCCTGCCAGGCGTTGCGTCGCGGCGGGCGAGGACGCCGTAAGCGCCGTTTCATCCACCACGCGGATATGGCCCATGACGTCGGCCGTGCCTTCAATGGACATGTCGGCGTACCGCACGCGGAGGAGGATGTCCGGCCAGCAAAGTTGTGCGAAACCGGCGGCGCGCAACTGGCTTTCATAAGCCATCAGGCGGTCGGCATAGGTATCGATTGGCTCAACAGGCGGGTCGGCGGGCCTCATAGAGTCGGGCAACTCCATCCCGGGCATATAGGTCACGTTCCGGCCCGCGCTGTCTTCAAAAAGCGCCATGGTGGCAGCATCCTGAACAGCCAAGGCGTCAATCGAAGGCGGAAAGGCTCCGTCATGGAGCTCCGCATATTGCCGAAGCACGGCGTACATGAGTTGCAGGTCGGCGTCACACTCGGCCAGCGTGTCTTGGCGGGCAACGATGGATTCCTCGCTCTCATCGGGTGCCCGGGTTAGCCGCGCCTGCGCGGGCTGACGGTTCTGCTCGTCTTCAGGAAGCACCTGCGTCAGGTCGATGGTGTTTCCGTCTTCGGTGAATGACCCCGACAATACCGCGTCGTCCATTTCCGGAAGATAGACCGTGAGGTGCCGGCCCGTCAGTTCGAATTCCACGCCGGTAACCGGCTCTTGCCGGCCCATTCCGTCCAGCACGAGCGTGTGCCCTTCACGCTTGATGTGCACCCACATGCGCTCCGGGTTGTCGCCATTCCCTTCCGTAACGACAAGTTCCCACGTGCCATCAAGTTTCTCCGCGAAATTGACGGAAGGCACACGCGGCGGCGTGAGTATCACTTCGCGCCCATGGTCGTCGAGCGTAACGCGGCCTTTCTCGATGGATACGAGCAGGACGCCGGGCAGAATTTCGTCTCCGGCGGCATACGTTCTGGAATGCGCACCGCCTTCGTCCACGACACGCAGAATGGCCGTGGCGTGCTCGCCCGTAACCGTCCCGCAGAGTTCGATGGGCGGGATGGTGTCCGTGGCGGCATCCACAAGCGGCGCGGCGGTGTCCTCTCTTATTCCGGTTATTTGCGCGGGCGGAGTCTCACGGAACGCTGGGGGTGCGTTGCCGGTCTCGGGCGGCTCCTGCTCGCTCATGACAAGAGCGGGGGGGGCCTGCGGCCCGCCGCCGTTCCAATAAGCCGCGATGACAACGGCCACGACCGCGGCGCCGGCGCATGCGAGGACGCCCCACGGGCGTCGCCGCGGGCTGGTCTGCGGAAGGGTCGCGCGCAGGCGCGCAAAAAACGACGCGTGAAATCCCGGACGTTCCATACATGCCGCCAGCATAGTGCTTGTCCTTTCGAGTTGATGGAGTTTCCGGGCGAAGCCGGGGTCGGCCGCCAGGCGGATTTCGACCCGCCGGCGGTCCGCCGGCGAGAGTTCGCCATCGAGATAAGCGCTCAATTCCGCGTATTCGTCACTCATGGTTGCGTATTCCAACGTATTGGCCGTCGTGATCGAGCAGGGTGCTCAGTTTTTGGCGGGCCCGAAACAGCCAGATTTTCACAAGGCCGGTGTCCACCTTCATGGTTTCGGCGATTTCGGCGTAGCTCAGACCGCCAAACTCGCGCAGCAATAAGGCGGAACGCTGGTCCTGAGGCAATTCGCCGAGCGCGTGCTCCATCTGTTCGCGTAACAGACTGCGATGTGCGTTCGCCGCGGCGGAGACGGCGGGGGGCGCGTCCGGGACCGGTTGGTGTTTGCGCGCGCGGCAGGCATCCACGGCGAGGTTGTGCGCGATGCTGAAGAGATATGCCCGCGGCGACTTGCGGAGCCGCCCGTTGTGCATCGCGGCGAAGAGACGCAACAGCGCCTCCTGCGCGATGTCCTCCGCGTCCGGCGAACCCGGCAGCAGCTTCCGGATATAACTGTACAGCGGCGCCTCAATCTCGCGGCACAGCGTCTCGAACGCGGCGATGTCCTCATCGCGGATACCGGATGGCATCTTCTGTTCCTCGCGCTGTGCTGCACGCATCGCACCATCCCTCATGCCGCTATAGTAGACGAAACGGGAAGGGTAAAGTTACAGAGGCGCCGTGCGGGAGCGCGAATTCCATTTCATGCGCCGCCGTGACTGCGAACAGGCGCGGTTCCGGGGAGCGTCGCGCGCTTCCCTCAGTCGCCGGATACGGCGGGTCAAGGCGATGAATTGCGGCCGCCTGCTGCGGCTATCGCTCACCGTTTCAGTACGAGATCGTCAGATTGTTCTTGACGTTGGCGATGCCAAGCGCGCCGTCCTGGGGAGGCAGTTGAGCAAGGTATTGGGCTGTCTGATACGCGTCCTGGGAGGACACGGTGCCGGAAAGGGTGACAACACGGCTCTGACAGTTGACGCTTACACCGGCGATGCCTTGCTGGGCGAGAAGGTCTTTGATTACCTGGGCGTAATGGTCGTCGCTGAGATCCATGTACACGGCGGCGGTGCTCTCCGATGTTGTGCCGGTGGTGTTGTCCATGATTGTGACGACCGCGGTGTACAGGCCGAGCGGTCCCGTCTCGGGGACGGTCCAATCCTTTTCGAAACGGCCCGGCTGCCAACCGGTAGGCTTGGATTCCGAAAACGCTACGGCGCCGAGGGAATCGTAGACATTGAAATACCAGCCGTAGTCGTGGCCGGGTTCGGGTTCCACGATGATGGCGCGCCAAGGGACGCGGGAACGCGCGCTGCGGACGACGCGGGGCGTCACGCCGTCGCTGGCAATTTCGCGCCAGTCGGGCACGCCAAACCAGAAAATGAGGGGGATATTGGCGGCGCAGACGTACTGGATGGCCATGCTTGTGTCGAGGTTTGCCCGGTCGCCCCCGTAGGCGCGACGCCACCATGACAGTTCCGCCTCGGCATCACCTGGACGGAAGGCAATGGTGCCCATCTTGCCCAAGCGTGCGTCGAATTCGACAACGGTCCTGCCGCTCGCATCTACGAAGGCCTCACCGGTGTAGGTATCGGTGTTCCCGGAGCCGGAGCCGGTCTTGACCACGACCGATGCCCTGTTGCCTCTGGCTACGATGTATTCCTGGTGTGTTCTGTTGTACTGCTCGTACGTGCGGCGCCAGAACCCGGAGATTTCACCGGGATCGGCCGAGGTGCGTACGAAAGCCTGGTTGTTTTCCGTCTTGACCGTGACGGCGGGAGACGCCACGGAAGGTGGCCGGGCCGTTTCCCGCTCTGCGTCTTCCATGATGTTCGAGCAACCGGATTTGGCCCAGTTGAACACAACGCCAATTACAGTGAGCGCTATGGCCCACCGGACCAGGCTCGCCGCGATACGGCCGCGGCGCTCCCGGACGGTTTGCTGGGCCTGCTCGGCAAGACGGACCGCTTCAACATAAGCCGACTCCGCCTGCCGGAAGAGTTGCAGGGCGCGTTCCGGGTTGTCCGCAAGACGTGCGGCTTCGGCCCGTTTCGCCTCGGCCTCCTCGACCCTGGACTTGCTCGCGGCGTCCTTCGCGATGGTCCCGGTGTGTGCTCTGGCGCGCGCCGTGTTCGCGGCCTCCGCGGCATCCATGACGGCCTTGGCCAAGTCATATTTCGCGACAGCGTCCTCCAGGAGGGCGCAAACGTGTTCGTAGTCGTCTCCCGCGCTGGATACACGTTTCCAGCAATCATCGGCCTCTCTTATGAGGGGCATTACGTATTTGACGGCGTCGCCGGTGAGAGCGGCCCGGCCGGCTTTGGTTCGCTCGAGGGCCGCGGTGGCTTTGTCTTTTGCCTGCTGGCGCCGCACCGGCGCGTATTCCAGCGCGCCGGCGCACAGTCCGGTGACGCGGTTGAAATACTCCTTGCGCGTGTGGTTGTCTTCGCGCGTGTTGCAGGCGAGAGTCCAGCAGCGTTCCGCTTCCGCCACTTCATCCGGAGCGTAACGGCGCGCTTCAGCCGTCAGATTATCAAGCGCAACGCGCGCGTTAACGCGCGCGTGTTCCACTTCCGCCTCCAATTCCCCGCGGACCCGGGCCAGATGGATCGCGTCTCTGTAATGGCCGGACGATTCGTCAAAGAGGCGCCGTGCTTCGAGCGGGTCAGTGGCTTCTTCAGCCCGGCGGAACGAGTGCGCCGCCAGTTCCAGCACATCTTCCGCGTATTCCTCCGGCGAATAGGGGTGGCCGGGCGTCAGCGCATGCGCGCGCGCCTGCTCGGCAGCTTCACGGGCGTTCGACGCATCCGCATGCAGCGACTGGAGCGTTTCCGCGGCGCGTGCCATTGCCTTTTCATAGAGTTTGCGGGCCTGTTCAAACTCTGCGCAGGCCTGTTCCGGCTGATGTTGTGCGGAGATTGCGGCGCGCAACAGGTCGTCGGCTTGCCGCTGAAGCGAAGCGGCGTGGGCGCGAACCTCGGGCGTGTTGGCGGTGTCCCGGGCCATCTCCGTGTTGCGCCGCGCCTCGTGCAGCGCATGCGCGGTCAGGCAATGGTCCAGAGCCTCGCGCAATGCTTCCGTGTCCTGATAGCGCTGCTCTGGCTCACGGGCGACTGCTTTTGAAAACAGGGTGTCACACTCCGGAGGGAGTTCGGGGCGCAACGCGGTTACGTGACCGACCGGCATGGGGATATCCCCGGTGAGCAATTCGAAGAACAAGACGCCCAGGGAAAAGATGTCGGCGCGTTTGTCAATGTTCGGGGCCTTGTTGCGTTGCTCGGGCGCCATGTAATAGGGCTTCCCAATGGCGGATCGCGTTGTGGTCGTAATGGCCTGCGGGTCAACCGCCTTGGCAATGCCGAAATCGAGCAGTTTCACGCCGCCATTGAGCAGGACCATGACGTTTTCGGGCGAGATGTCGCGGTGAACCATGAATTGATGCGCATAGGCGAGGGCTTCGCAGAGGGGGCGCAAGTAGGATATGGTTTCGGGAAGCGAAAGTTGCTTTTTCTCGCGCAAGATCGCGCGCAGCGTGCGGCCCTCCAGGTATTCCATTGTGAAATACAGGGCGCCGTTTCGGGCTTGCCGGACTTCAAACACACTCACGATGCCAGCGTGGCGCAATTGCCGCGCCGTATTCGCTTCGCGCAGGAACCGTTCCGCCGCCTGGGCGTCAGTCAGAATCGAAGGGAGCATGGCCTTGAGGGCGTAGCGCGCGGGGGTCAAGCGGTCGCGCACTTCATAAACGACGCCCATGCCGCCGTGCCCGATTTCCGCAATCACCTCGAATTGGTCATCGATGATTTGGCCCGGCCTGAAGACAACCGCGGCGTCCGCGTGTGAATGAAGCGTAGGCGTGGAACCGTCGTCCCGCACCTGACCGGCGAAGGCCGAAGGAGTATCCGCGCTTTGCCCGGGCCGCGGATGATTTCCCCTGAGAGTCGGCTGACTGCCGTCTGCATCGGTGAACCGGTCAGTCATGTTTCGTGCTCCTGCGCAACAGTCTGCTCAGACGCAAACAAGGGTGCGTGCCTCGCACCGTATCTGCGCGCTGTCTTGCACGGCGCTGCGCCATGCCCGGCTATGCCTCTCGCAGACCAAAGAGTCTTGTTTCCACCGCCTGCAGCCGCGCGTCCAGGTCATCATCCACGCTTTCCTGCGTTTGGCATTCGCTTGCCGGAGGCGTGGCGCGGCGCGGTGGTGCGACAGCCAGCGGCTGCTCTTCCACGGGGCGGTCGGCGTCGGCCATGGAACGGGCCGCGTCGGCAAGTTCCTCGTACGCCGACACGGATTCCTCGACCCGGGAGGTGATCGCATCGATGGTGGCCGCGGACACACCCTGCTCGCGCATGGCCGCGGCGCGGCGTATGTGTTTGAGCAAATCAGTCAGGAGCCGCACGTTGGCGGCGTAGACGCGCGCCGGTTCGTCGATAGTCTCAATCTCGTGGAGATAACCTTCCGCCTGGCGCAACAGGTTCTTGCGCACAACAGAAATGCGCGTTTCTTTTGCCTTTTGGACTAATCCCTCGGCTTTGCGCGCGAGCGGCTCGATGGTCTCCACCGATTCCTGCTGCCGGCGCCTCGCGAGCGTGCGCAGGTTTTCGATATGTTCCCCGAGCTTTTGCCAGTCTTCTGATTCGTCGATGGCGCGCAGGAGTTCACGCTCGGTGTCCGCCGGACCCGGGATGCCGGCCACGACCCGGAGCAAGGCCTGCTTGAAACCGCTAAACCCCTCCATGGCGCTGTGCCTCCCTCAATACTGGTCCAAGAGCCAATCATCTCTGCTCGAATCTTCGACGAGCCGCCATTCGCGCCGCGTCGCCGCGGCGCGCCGAAATGCTTCCACCGCCGTGTTCATGGACGCGCCACATTCCTCACCAAGCCGCTTTGCGCTCAGCGGGAAGGCATGGGCGGGCGCCGCCAGGACCCGCTCCACGCACCGGGCCGTCAACTCTTCTGTCGCGTCATGAGCAAAAAGGCTTTCTATCCATTCTGCGGTGGTCTTGTCGGGCAGGGCCTGCCGCAATTGCCAATGCCCCTGCCCGTCAAGAGATATTAGCACGACGCGTGGCGGGGCTGGCCAGTCCGTACGCCAGCCCGACGCACTGAACAG
>JAGMZX010000013.1:44156-56224 GCA_018005585.1 Candidatus Hydrogenedentota bacterium
TCCATTCTGCGGTGGTCTTGTCGGGCAGGGCCTGCCGCAATTGCCAATGCCCCTGCCCGTCAAGAGATATTAGCACGACGCGTGGCGGGGCTGGCCAGTCCGTACGCCAGCCCGACGCACTGAACAGCAGTACAATCGCGTTCTCCGAGTCTTCTGGAAGCGAACGGATCAGGGCGCCGGCTACGTCAGAACCGCCGGGACTCTCGCCGCAGGTTGTCACTGCGGGGCTGAGCGCGGATGCCCCATACGATGCCGCCACCAACGAGAGCAGGCCTCGCTTCCACGGCCTCCGGGCGCGGAAGCGAACCTCAATCCGTTCCGCCAGATGCTGCTTTGCGTCTCTGTGCGCGCTCAGGCCGAAGCGCCATTCGAGTGTTTTCCGGACCCGGCGCGGTTTCAGCCCGGCCCATGCGCCGGCATGCTTCAACGCTTCCATGACGTGGCGGTGAAAGAGGGTTTCAAAAACGCCCGGTGTCGCCGCGCCTTCCAGTGCATTGGCCACGGCGGGACCGGGGCGCGGGGACGCAAACGGTGGCCGGGGCGCCCATGACAGCAGGCTGGGCGGTTTTGGCGGCGGTTGCGCCGCGGGTGTCGCATCCGGCCCATGGACTGCACACGCGCGGCGGCCGGTTGACCAGCATTTGTAGCAGATACGCGCGCCGCAGACACAGCAGACCCCTTCGAACAGGGATGCGCTCAGGATGCAGGCGTGGCAGGCCGCGCAAACGAGTTCCCGCTGTTGGGCATCCGAATGGTGGGGGTTTCGGGGAGCCTCCGGACCGGTCTCTGGTGCTGTCACGTTCCGTTCCTCCTGACTGGCGTCGTTCCCGTTCTTGCGGAGAGGGCGACCATGTCACCTGAGCCCTGCGCGAATGCGCGCGAGGCGTCCGGTTGTGACGCTTTGGTCCCAATTCACCGCGTACCAAGGGGCAACATCATGAGGATGAGCATGAATCGTGCCATGAAACGCCATTTTGCGCATGTATGGATAGAGGATTGCAAGAAATCCGCCGGTGTCACGGCGGTGCGGGACTCCTGCTGCCGGGAGTGAGTTCGGTTTTCCCCGGAGGTTCCGCTATGATGTTCCGGAGGGACAGGTTCGGGAGGTCGAGGCCATGTGGGTGATGACGCGTTTCGGATTCTTCAGCGTGGTACAGAAAACGGGGGAGAGCGGCCTGACGATCCGGGCGCGTGTCCGGGAGGACTTGGAGCGGCTGAGAGATGAAGGCTGGCTTCCGCGCCTGGGAGAAATCCACGCGGACGCCGGAACGGACTACCAGTTTCGCGCGCACGCTTCGCGCGCGGACTTCGCCGAAGCACTCCGGCAGATTGCGCTCGGCATCGACTACGACAACTTCAAGAACACCGTGCACGATGAGCAGGGGTCGGCGCGCGCCCGGGTGTACGGCAAGGTGTGGGACCTGCTCTGGGAACTCACGAAGGGGGAGTGACCGCGGAAACGCGGCCCGGGCGCGGAGGCGGCGGTTCGTTCCTCTATCCCTTTATGGCGCCTGCCGTGATGCCCTGAATGAAATGGCGCTGGAAGAAGAGGAACGCGAGCACGAGGGGCAGCGTCGCGAGCAGACTCGCGGCCATGATCAGTTCGTAGGGCGTGCGCAGTTCGCCGTTGAGCAGGTAGATGACGAGGGGCAGCGTGTACATGTCTTCGGTGCGCAGCACGATGAACGCCCACATGAGGTTGTTCCAGACGCCGATCAGGGTCAGTACGCCCAGGGCCGCGAGTGCGGGCTTGATTACGGGCACGACAATGCGCCAGTAGAGGCCGAATTCGGTGCACCCGTCGATGCGCGCGGCATCGAGCAGGTCGTCGTGGATGTTTGACGCGATGTACTGGCGCATCCAGAAAATGCCGAACGCGCTCGCCGCGCCGGGCAGGATCATGGCCCAGTAATGGTTGACGGCGTGCAGCTTGCACAGCACGACGAACACGGGGATGAGCGTTACCGCGCCGGGGATCATCATCGTGGCGAGCACGAACGCGAATAGCGCGTTGCGGCCGGGCGCTTTCGGAAACTTCGCGAACGCGTAACCGGCGAGCGAGCACAGGAACAGGGCAAGCGCGCAGTGGCCGCCCGCGATGACAACGGAATTGAAGAGCGCGCGAAACAGGTTCGTTTCCTGAAACACACGCGCAAGATTGTCAAGCCGCCATGGACTGGGCACAAAGACCGGCGGCAGCGTGAAAATCTGTTCCTTCGCCTTGAACGCGGAAATGAACAGCCAATAGAACGGAAATGCAAAGAAGATCGCGGCAACGATGAGGAGAGCGTGGACACAGGCGCGGGAAAGCCGTGCGCGTGAAACCGGGAAGAGCCGCCCTTGCCGCATCACAGGTCCTCCCTGCGGAAGAGCAGAATGACGAGCGACGCGATGAACACGAAGAACGCCACGGTATAGGCCATGCTTGAGGCATAGCCGAATTTAAAGTCCGTGAAGGACGTGTTGAAGAGATACAGCCCGAAATTGGTCGAGGAGGTGCCCGGACCGCCAAGCGTGAGCACAAAGACCTCGTCGAACATGTACACCGTGCCGATGAGCGACGTGATCGCGCAGAAAATGAAGACGGGGCGCATGAGCGGCAGCGTGATGTGCCGCATCCGCCGCCACGGGCCCGCGCCCTCGACGCGCGCCGCCTCATAGTATTCGGGGGAAATGCCTTGCAGCCCCGCGAGCATCAGCACCATGTTGTAGCCGGTCCAGCGCCACACGAGCAGCACGGCAATGGCCGGTTTTGACCATTCCTCGCTCACGAGCCACGGCACTGGTTCGAACCCGAACGACGTCAAGACGAAGTTGATCAGGCCTGTCTCCTGGCCGTAGAGCAGGCCGAACACGATCGACACCACCACCATTGGCGTGACGACTGGCAGGAAGAACACGGCGCGGAACATGCCGCGCAGGCGCAGCCAGCCTTCATTCAGCGCGGTTGCGAGCAGAAACGCGCCCGCGAACATGGGCGGGATGTACAGCAGTCCGATCACGAAGGTGTTCCACAACGACGTGAAAAAGAGTTCGTCCTGCAACATCACCTCGAAGTTTGTCCAGCCGGTCCACGTCATCTCCGTGAGCCCGTCCCACCGGGTGAAACTCAGATAGAGCGAGAAAAGGATCGGATACAGGCCGAAAACCGCGAAGAGCAGAAAGAACGGCGAAATAAAGAGATAAAAATGACGATGCTGTTTCACAGACCGCCAGCGGGAGTGTTTAAATGCGTTGCTCATGGCGCTTCCACTCCGGGCGCTATCTCGCGGCCCAGCCGCGTCGCCAGCCGATGTTCGAGCGTGCGCAGGAACGGGTCCGCGTCATTCATGTCGCCGTCCACCCACGTGCTGAGTGCCTGGGAGACGTAGCGCATTGCCTCGAACCAGTCCTTGGTGCGGTTCAAGGGCGGTATGCGCTCGATATCCTGGGCGAAGAGCCGCCGCACGTTCTGGCCGCCGAAATACGGGTCCGGCTCGTCAAAGAAGGGGTCTTCATGCGCAGGCAGAAACGCCGGGAAGAGATCGAAATTGCGGTATTGCCCGATCTGCGCCTCGCGCGTGCACAGCGCGTACTCGATGTACGCCCACGCGGCCTGTTTCTGAGCGCATTGGTCCGGAATCACGAGGACGGACCCGCCCTGATTGCTGGTGCGCAGACCGCCCGGCGTGAAGGCGGGCAGCCGGAACACGCCCCAGTCGCCACTCATTTCGGGCGCATAATCCTTGATCGTGCCGCCCCACCACGCGGCGGAGGGGAACGTGGCCACGATGGGCGAACGGATCGACGCATAGTGCGCGTGGCTGTACGGCGGCACGTTTGCGGTAATGCCCGTCTGGATGAATTTGCGGAGCAGGCCCAGTACTTGCAGCGCCTGCGGCGAACGGATCGCGACGCGGCCCTGGGCGTCGAACACCTGCCCGCCCAATTGCTGCAGGAGCATTTCGAACGTGAATTCCATGCCGCCGGTGGGCAGGACCATCATTTTCGTCGTGCCGCCGGACGCTTCGAGCAGGCGCTTCCCCGCCGCGACAAAGTCGTCCCACGTGAAGATGGAATCCGGGTCGATTGCGTACTGGGCGAGTAGGCTGCGCTTGTAGAAGACAGCGCAGGGCCCCATGTCCCACGGGATAGCGTAGATGTGGCCCTCGAACACGCAGTTTTCCCAGAACGAAGCCGGAAAAGCGGCCGCGTAACATTGCGCGACGGGCGTGAGGTCGGTGAGCCGCCGTGTGACGGCGTAGCGCTGCGCTTCGGCCAGCTGGAGTTGTGAAATGTCGGGCGCGCCAACGCCAGCCGAGAGGGAGAGCAAGAAACGGGACTGCAGATTGGCGCCGGTCATGTTGACGTTGACCGCGACATGCGGAAACCGGGCGTTGAAGGCGGGCACAAGCTTGTTCAGACTCGCGGCGGCGATGTTCCAGCCCCATACCTGCAGGCCGCCGTGCAGGGCCGCGGCGTCCACGGATTCCGTCGGCGACAACGTCGCGTCTGCGCCGGCACTCAGCGGACACGCTGCCAGGAGCAGCAGCGGGAACAGCAGCGATGCGTTCCGCCCTGCCATGCCGGGCCATCGTGTATGGTTCGTCACGTTCGCACGCCCTTCTTGTCTCCACGCGCAGCCCATACGTGTATAGGAACACCGCCATGCGAATCAATGCGGGGGTCGTGGTCTCTGCGTATGTTCGGATTTGGACGCTTGATGGTCTACAATAAGCGCCTGCACGGTTTGTTGATTGTTCCATAGCCGGGACGGCTGAAAATACAGGCCTGCGCGCCACGAGGCGGCCGGGCACAGGGAGAGAGGTCATGGAGTGTTCTCGCAGGGCATTTCTTGCGGCATCGGCGGGCGTATTGGCGGCAGGGGGCATGACGGCGCGCGCGCAGGAAACGGCGCCAAAGTTGCGCGTGTGTGTCATCGGGGATACGAAGATGGGCGGCTATGGCCATGGTCTTCACCTGGCTTGGGCCCATCGAGACGACATCGAGATCGTGGGGCTTGCGGACCCGGACGAGGCGGGCCGCCTCGAACACGCCGCGGCGGCGAATGCGCAGCGCGCGTATGCCGATTACCGGGAAATGCTCGGCAAGGAGAAGCCGGACGTGGTGACGATTGCGCCGCGGTGCACGGTGCGGCACGCGGAGTACCTGCTGGCCGCGGCGGAGTGCGGGGCGCACGGGTTCATGGAAAAGCCGATGGCGGTTGACCTGGCAGAAGCGGACGCGATGGTGCAGGCCATCGAGGCCAAGGGACTGAAGTGGGCGATGGCGTTCAATTGGCACACCGTGCCTTTGATCGAGCACGCGCGACGGCTGGTGGTGGAGGAGCGGCTCATCGGCGACTTGCTCGAAATGCGCGCGCGCGGGAAAGAGGATCACCGGTCGGGCGCGGAAGACCTGATTGTCTTGGGGGTTCATGTGTTCGACCTGATGCGGTTTTTCGCGGGGGACCCGCAGTGGTGCATGGCGGATATCGAGGTGGAGCATCGTCCCGCCACGCTGACGGACGTGAAAGAGGCTACCGAGCCGCTGGGACCAATCATGGGCGACACGGTACACGCGATGTACGGGTTCGCGAACGGGGTCCGGGGTTACTTCGCGAGTGCGCGCAACACGGAAGGAGGGGGAGGGCGCTGGGGCGTGGACCTCTACGGCACCCAAGGCGTTGTCGTGATCCGTTGCGAGCCGCGGCGCGGCGCGCAGGCGCGCCTGTTTCGGGACCCGTCGTGGTCTCCGAGCATCGGGGAAGTGGCCAAGGATACCCTGCCGGACGCACCGGCCCCCATGCCGGAGCAGACGCCGCGCTATGGCGCGATCGTGGACGACCTGGTCGCTGCCATCCGCGAGGACCGTCTGCCGAAAGTGAGCCTGCAGGACGGGCGCGCGGCGCACGAAATGGTCCAGGGCGTCTTTGCGGCGCATTTGCGCGGCTGCCGCGCCGGTCTGCCCCTGGCGGAACGGAAGCACCCGCTGCGGTCGTAATGGGGCAGGGAGGCAGACCGGGGGTGTCCACACCTCGGCTGTTCGCGCGTCTATGGGGAGCAGCGCGGAGGTAAATGGACATGTTCATGCTGTGGCAGGATTTCGATGCGCGGGTGGTGCGCCGGGTGCTGGCGGGCAGACGTGATGATTTCGGTATTCTGGTCGAGCGGTATCTGCCTGCGGCGCAGGCCGTTGCGCGAGGCAACCTGATCAATCCGGCGGACACGGAAGACGTCGCCCAGGAATCCTTCGTAGCCGCGTTTCAGAAACTGGACACCCTGCGCGCGCCGCAACGGTTTGGACCATGGTTTATCACCATCGTGCGGAACACGGCGCGCACCTGGAGCCGCCGTCAGAGCCGCGAAACCAGCCTTGAAGCCATAAACGGCCTCGAACCGGCCGTTGACCCCCCCGCGGCGGAAAAAGAAGAGATGCGCCGGACCCTGGAGCAGACTCTGTCCACGCTGGAAGCGGAACCGCGGGAAATCCTCATGCTTCATTATTTTGCGGGGAAATCCTTGCGTGAAATCGCCGCAATGACCGGAATATCGCGGGAAGCGGCGGCGAAACGGCTCCAACGCGCGCGGGCAGCATTGGGCGAGGAACTCTTGAAGGCCGTGCCCGAGGCGCGGCCATCGCGGGAATCAAACCGCGTGCGCGCGCGGGCGATTCTTGCCGCCGTTGCGGCTGCGCCCGTTGCGTGGCACGCCGCGCCCGCCTACGCGGCAACGGCTTTCGGAGCCGGCGCGTTGCTCAAGTTGTTCGTGACGGCAGCAGTACTCGCCGGGACCGCTGGCGCTCTGTATGTGGCGGGTCCACAGGTATTCCCGCCGCGTGCGGAGACGGTTCCCGCCGAATCAGGGGCAGCCTCGGCGCACACCACGGTTGACCAAACGGCGGCCGCCGAAGAAGCCGCGGAGACGGTCTCCGAAACGCCGCAGACCGCGGCGACCGAAACGTCCGGCTCTTTTCCTCCCACCGGCACGGAAACAATCAGTTCCATGTTGGTGGACCTGCAGGACCGGCCCATTCCCAACGCGGATGTCTATCTCGAACTGGTGAATTGGGCGGCCACGGAGACTCCGCCCGAACCCACGGCGCGTTGGAGTACTCAGGCGGATGCCGACGGGAAATTCAGGTTCGAGAATCTGCCCCCCGGGCCGTATTGCATCACCGCGTTTACCCCAGGCATGGGCGGCGCGAATGACGCGAATATCGTGAAAGAGCACGGCTACATTCCGCGGAACGTGAAGATGTACCCGATCATGCCGTGTTCCGGCGTTATCCGCGACGAAACCGGCGCGCCCATTGCCGGCGCCGTGCTGTATCCCGTCAAGCACGTGCTCTTTCCCGACGAGGAATTCGACCACTGGACTATTGCGAGCACGCGTGCGGTGAGTGACGCGGATGGTAAGTTTGCGTTCAAGGGACTCATACCCGGGGGCTGGATTCTGTACGTCGTGGCGCCGGGACGCCCGCCCGCGTACACGGAGCCCGTCCAGGTGCCTGCGACAAACGCCGAAGTCGTGCTCGGCGGGCCGGGTTCGCTCGCGGGGCGCGTGGTCGATTCGCGCGACGGCGAGCCCATGCCGTACGTGAAGCTGGCCCTGGTGCAGGGCGATACGCTGTACGTGGCTGCCGATGCCACGGGCGCGCCCGTCATCTCCGAACGTGTCCGGCATGCGGTGCAGTCCGGCGAGGACGGCACATTCCGCGCCGAGGGGTTGATGCCCGGCGAGTACCGCGTTCGCGTGGAAGACCCGATGCTCTGCCTTGCCGACCCCAGGCAGGCCACGCGCGTCGAAACCGGCAAGGAGACGCAGGGATTCGACATCCGTGTCTCGACGGGCGGCCTGATCGCCGGGCGCATCACGGACAAGGTCTCCGGCGCGGGAATAGCGGGCGTCGACGTGAACGCCTATTCTTCGGAGACGGGAACGGGCAAGAGCGGGCAGACGGACGGCTCGGGCCAGTATCAGATTACGGGTCTGCCGCCGGGCCAGTACCGGGTCGACGTCTATTCGCGCGTACCGGGTTATCTGCCATCCAACATGTCGGAGCGCATGGTGCAGGCCGCGATCGATCAGCCGCAGGAAGGCGTAGATTTCACGCTGGAGCCCGGCGTCACCGTGTCCGGCACCGTCGTGGACGGGGATGGGAATCTGGTCGAAGGCGCTGAGGTCAGCGGGAACACCGGCTTTCAGACTGGCGACTACTCCTACGACCGGGTGGAGACGGATGCGGCGGGTGCGTTTGCGCTGACCCGCTTGCGCGGGGGAACCGAACTGCGCCTGGACGCGGTCAAGGGGGACTGGAGGGCGAAGCCATATGAAGGGCCCTTGGGTAACGGCGGACTCGCGGATATTACCATGCGCCTGGATGTCCTCGCGGGCAGCGCCATTGAAGGCAGGGTGCTGGATTCCGGCGGCAAGCCGCTGGGGAAGGCATACGTCCAGGCGCGACAGGCCGGGGAAGACCAGCCAGCCGCAGGGGTGGAGGCGGAGATGAGCGGCCTATTCAAATTGGAAGGGCTGCAGGCGGGCCGATATATCCTGACGGCGTCCCCGACTGATTACGGCATGTACCACACGGGACTGGTAGTCGATGATGGCTCCACGTCGCCGGAAACGACCGTTGACGTGGCCGAGCGCAAGACCGTGAAGGACGTGGTGGTCCGCTGCGAGATCGAGGCCAATCTGACGATCACGGGCAAGGTGCTGTCCCCGAGCGGCAGACCGATGCTTTACGCGGCGTTGACGGTCGAGGGGTTGCCACGGTATTCGACCGCCAAACTGGACGGCAGCTTTGAGATTGACGGACTGGGAAAGGGCGCGTACACCGTTTACGCGGCCGCGCCCGGTTACTCGCCCGCGGTTGCGCGGAATGTCCCGGCAGGCACGCGCGACCTGACGCTGCGCCTCGAAAACCTCGCGATACTACGTGGGCGTGTAATTGACGCGACGGCGAACGCCCCGCTGGACGCGTTTACCGTCGAGTACACGTCGACATCGCAGTTGATGGAGGTGGCTTCGCCGGGCCTGAACGGCACGCAGACGTTCACGGACGCCAAGGGCGAATTCCGCATCGAGGGCATGTCAACGCTGCCGACGGTCCTGCGCGTTCGCGCCAACGGCTATGCGATGTGGGAGACACAACTTGAGGGACTCGCCGGCGGCCAGGAAAACGAAATCCTCGCGGAACTCGAGCGTGGCGCGACCATTCGGGGTTTTGTGCACGACGCCGCGGGCCAGCCCCTGGGACAGGTCCAGATTCAGATGTCTACGACACAGCCGGGCTATCCCGTGGCAGAGGCGGCGGCCGTTACCACCGCCGACGGCGCTTTCGAACTGCGAGACGTTACGCCCGGCGAGGAACTGCGGCTTGTGGCGTCGCGTGAGGGCTTCGCGCCGTCTGTTGTCACCGTAACGCCCGAAGCGGGCGGCGTTACGCCCGCGGACGTACTTCTGGAGGAAGGCGGCTCGCTGCGCATTCGCGCGTTTCAAAACGGCCGGAAGGCGCAGGAATTCTCCGTGCACGTCTATGATGAAACAGGCGCCGGATACGGCAATCGAGGCGACATTGCGCGAGAGAACGGCGAATACTTGTACACCAGTCTTCCTGCCGGCGAGTTGACCGTCACGGTGTCGTTGGAGCAGGGCGATACCTACCTGAACCGTGGCGAAACCGTTTCCATCGTGTCCGGACAGGAAACGCTGCTCGACGTAGAGTTCAGCGGGAGCGGTGTGATCGAGGGTACGGTCATGATTGGCGGCGCCGCCCCGGAACAGGGAATTGTGATTCTCGAAGGCGAGACGAGCGCCTCTGTCCACCTCGGCGGCAGCAGCGAGTTCTCCTTCACCGGCCTGCCTGCGGGCGAGTACCGAGTCAGGCTTTTCACGCAAGACCCTCTTGTGGCTGGGGCGCGTCTGGAAGAAACGATCGTGCTGGGTGAAGGCGACCGCCAGCGCGTGGATTGGAACTTCGATGGCGGTGGCGCAATTCAAGGCGCCGTCGCGGGCATGGAACCGGACTGCTCCTGCTCGGTCATGGTGGTGCGAGGAGAAGTGGACGCGCCGGCCTTCATACAGCAGCTCGGGAACGAAGAGGCGATGCTGTCCGTTGTCCGCATGACTCAGACGGATGCGGATGGCCGTTTCGGGGTGGGGTATCTTGAACCGGGCGCCTACACGCTGATCGCCGTCAGTAACCGCCCGGGCATGACGGCAGAAACGACTCGGCTGGCAGGCCAAGTGGTCTTGGTCGGAGCGCACGGCACGGCGGAGGTGGCGCTGACGCTGCGCGAGCAGTAGGGCTCGCCCGGTCTTGTTGCTGAGGCTGAAGGTGCGCGGACTCTCCGGAGGCGGGATTAAATCCGCTCGGAGACTGGTTTTTTATATGAGTACCGCGCGGGGGAGCGCGGGCAACCTTCTGGGTAAGGTGTCGCAGGGCAGTCAAGACCGCAACTGGAGATTGGGAAAGATGACAAAGACACTTTTTCTTGCGTGTGGCCTTCTGGCGTATCTGGCATTTTTCGGGACCATTCTTTACATGATCGGTTTTCTGGGCGGGTTCATGGCGCCGAAAGACATCGACGACGGGGCAACCGTATCTGCGTCAGAAGCGGTGGCCGTGAATGTGCTGCTGATCTTGGCTTTCGCGGTGCAGCACACGATTATGGCGCGTACGGGGTTCAAGCGCTGGTGGACGCAATACGTGCCGAAGCCGCTCGAACGCAGCACGTTTGTGCTGATTGCCAGCGTCATTCTGGCCGTGACGTTCTGGCAGTGGCGGCCGATGCCGGACCCGTTGTGGTCCGTTGAATCGGGTACTGGCCGCGGGATTATCTACGCGCTGTTTGCGCTGGGGTGGGTGCTCGTCTTCTACTCGTCTTTTCTGATCAACCATTTCGACCTTTTTGGTCTGAGGCAAGTCTATCTTCACGCAAAGGGAGAGCCATACAAGCCGGTACCGATGAAGGTGGTGTCCTTGTACCGGATGGTGCGCAACCCCCTGATGCTGGGGTTCCTGATTGCGGTTTGGGCCGCGCCGGTCATGAGCTACGGCCATCTGTTGTTCGCGGTGTGCATGACCGCGTACATCGTAATAGGCATTCAGTTCGAGGAACGCACCTTGTCGCGCGAACTGGGCGCAGTGTATGAGGCCTACCGCCGCCGGACGCCCATGCTGATTCCGCGGCCCGGCAGGATTGGCTCCGGGTCCCTTCCGGATGCGGGTCCGGACACGGCGACCGAAAAGGAATGACGCGGCATTCCGATTCGCCCGCGTTGCTTGGAGGCTCGGGCGAGACTACTACCGCCTTGTGAGGCTGCCGCCGGTCATCGGGCGATGCCGATGACCGGCGGGCATAGCAGCGTAATCACACGTCTTTTTGCATCCGCCGCGATGCCGCTATATGATGCGGGCCGGGGCAGGACAATGTCTCGGTCGGGGCATCGAGGGCAGCGTAATGGGCAAGGAGTTGTGGAAGAAGCTCCGTCTCTGGTTTGCGCTGTTCCTGGTTGCATTCGCATGTGGCTGTGGCCCGAACGATGCCCCGTATCAGGCGGAACAACGCCTGCACAACCTGGCGGTGCTCAAGCAGGTCAAGGCGGGCGGGTCTGACTGGGCCTCTTGGGCGTTCCTCTGGTTTGAACTGCCCGGTCTGATTTCGCTGGCCGACACGGAATTCTCCCACGCGGCCTTTCTGGACCATTTCGAGCGTATCATCATCGACCCGGCGCGCCTGCGGCTCAACAGTGAGAGCGAGGTGCGGGTCTACTTCGTCGGTGAGGGGTCCGGCATCCCCAATGCGCTGGGACTCAACCTCGAAGGCATCGGGACGCGCGAGGGGCGTCCCCAAATCCTGTTCCCGCTCGTGAATACGCCGGTGCCCTTGGATGAAGCGGCGCGCCGCGCACGTTCCAGAGCCTATTACCGCTCCGATGTTTTCGGCTCCCCGTCGGCCGATGCGCCTATCCTGCCGGGCGATTTCATAGATTTGGGCCGCCTGCCCGAGGACACGATGCTGAATTTCTTCCTTGCGACGCCGGAACACATTTTTGCGCCTATTCCAGAAGCGAACCCGG
>JAGMZX010000013.1:56324-66892 GCA_018005585.1 Candidatus Hydrogenedentota bacterium
TCGGCCGATGCGCCTATCCTGCCGGGCGATTTCATAGATTTGGGCCGCCTGCCCGAGGACACGATGCTGAATTTCTTCCTTGCGACGCCGGAACACATTTTTGCGCCTATTCCAGAAGCGAACCCGGACGGCATCCCGCACATGGTTGCGCTGGCGGTAGAAGACTCGCCGTACTTGTTGATCAGTTTCGAGGATCTCCTTGGAGGCGGCGATGAAGACTACGAGGACGCCGTGTTTGCGGTCCACGTTTCGGAAGGCAACGTGGAAGCTTTGTTGGGCCGGTTCGATCCGTGGCGCGTGTTCAAGCGTAACGCCCGCCGCGCGGCGTGGCTCGCGATTGTGATTGGCGGGCCGCTGGGCGCGGTTGCACTGCGGCGGAGGCTGCGGGTTCGCCGCGTTAAGCAGACGCTCGCGCAGGCGTCGCAATTGCTGACCGCAGACAGGCCACATGAAGCGGTTGCGATCTTGCGCGCTGCCCGCGAGGCGGCCAAGGGTTCTCAGAAACGGCAGTGGGAACAGGTCTTCTACGCCGCGGCGGAACAGGGACACGACCTGGCCAACCTCGCCGACTTGTACGAGCGCGCGCCCAGGCTGTTTCGATCCAATGAGCAAACGGCATTGAGTGTGGGCCGCGCACAGATTGAAAGCGGCCGCAGCGAGTCCTTTGATACATTGCGGAAATCCTGGAAAGACCGCGAGACGGCCAAAGACTCCTGGCATCTGCTGGATGCCGCCGCAATGTTCCGGGAAGGGCGGACGCCCGAGGCGCTGACCCTGCTCGAACGGCGCTGTTCCAGTGGGACCTTCGAGCCCGCGCGGCTGGCGCGGCTTGCAAGTGCAAAATCCCAAGTCTGCCCGAACGAAGCTGCCGCGCTTGTGAGGAAGGCCCTGGAAACGGAACCGGTTCAGGCCGAAACGCATTTCTGGGCTGCAGAGACGCTCGAGCGCCTGGGAGACCTTGCCGGCGCCCTCGAGCATTTTGGACACGCTGTCCGCCTTGCCCCGCAGGACCCGTTTATCCGCGAAGGCGCCGCGGATTTCTGCTGCCGCCACCGGAAGATAGAGGGTGGCTTGCGCCTGTTGAGCGAAGGACTGGCGCCTCCCTCGATTGACAGTATCTGGACGCGCTTCCTGTTCTGGACCCGCGTCGCGTACCCGCTCCCCGGCGCGATCGATGGCAAGGAACCGCCGCCCGGCCCTTTGCAGCCGCTCGCAGGCTTCCTGCTCCAGCTGCCGTCCGACCGCTTCTGGGACGAACGGCAGTTTCATGAGACCAAGGAGCGAAATCCTGGCTTGCAGGCCCGGCCCGAGGTACACTGGCTGCGCGTTCTTGAAGCGTTGCGATTGCGTAAGGAGAACCACGCCCGGTGGCTGCTCAGTTTTGAACGCTCCGGATGGGAATCGTGGAGCCCCGCCTTCGAACGAGCGCTGCTCAGAATCATCATGTACCGGCAAGTCGCATCCGTCGGTCTGTTGATGACGCAAGAGACGGAGATTCCCGCCCGTTTCGAGACTTCCCATCGTTTCTTTGACACCCTGGATGCCATTGTCCGCAATCCCGGTGCGATGATTTCGCCCGACTTGGACGGTTTTCTGCGCGGGGACTTCGTCTTCGCCGCGGCCTGCCTGGCGGCCGGATGGCGCGACGCGGCGGCGCGCATGCGTCCGGCTGGCCAATTCCCCGGCGACGCGCCGGAGTGGGCCCGCGCTCTCTGGGCGCAGGCCTGTGGGCCGTGATGCCGCCGGGCCGTCTGTGTGGCGGGTCTTACGGCGTAATGGGGGTGAGGTCCACCCGGCGGATGAAAACCTCCGCGCCTTCGGACTGAATCTGGATACGGCCCTTGTGCGGGCGCGAATCGGTGGCGTGATTCACGACGGTGCCGTTCAAAATGACCGTTATCTCGCTGCCGCTGGCGATGCATTCGAGCCGATTCCACTCGCCTGCCGGTTTCTCGACATCCGCACGCCCTCGAAATCCTTTCACATCCTTCCAGTCGGGGTCGCGGCCAAACCAGTTGATGCGGCCTTCGTGGATGGTCGCAGACGGGCCGTCTGGCGCGAACACGTAACAACTGCCTTGTTTTTCCGGCGCAACGGGACACGTCAGCGCGAAGCGCTCGCTGCCGTCGCCCACAACGAGCAGGTCTCCGGTGCCTCCTTCGATCATCTGGCACTCGATGCTGTGCATCCAGACGCCGCCATAGGCGCCGTCCTCGCCGGAGGAGTGGACAAGCAGGCCCGAATCACGCGCATTCTCAACACGCGGCGCGTGGGTCAGGTCGCCCCATCGAAATTCAACAACGATATGATAGTTCTCGTACTCTTCCCGCGTCGTTATGCAGCCCCATTCCTCCCCGGAGATGCGGATCGTACCGTCCTTCACCGTGAACACGCCCTTGGGGTCGACGTCGCGGCCGCGGTCCTTGAGAAAGGTGTACCAGCCGTCGAGGTCCCGGCCATCAAACAGCTGCACGGTGTCCGCCGCCGGGGGAGATTCCTGGGCGAGAGCAGGGATGCACAACAGCAAGGTGAGTCCGACGATTACGCGCATCATTTCGTGGCCTTTGCATAAGTTCGAGCACACCCGCCTGCAAACGCGACGCTCTACGGCGATGCAGCGCAGCTTCAAACGCAGGACAGGCAAGATTCGACCCGCTCAAGATAGTGAAACAACGGGCGGCGCTTCAAGCGCGCAGCCTTGCAGAGGTACACACGCGGCAATTACGATGACCGCCGGGAGAGGCCCGCGGGCGGATGCAGAACGCTCTGTACAACAAGAAAAGGTTGTCTACTTGTTGGAGCATGCTGCTGCTCGCGGCGTGGCTGGGCGGTGTGGCGACGGCGCAGACGGTTTACAGGACCGGGCCGGTGGAGGGGTTCCGTGATGGCGCGAAACACTACCGCGACGGCTCGGGCCGGACCGATTATGAATGTTACACGCCGGAACAGACCGTCGGGATCGCGGATAATGTGCTCTTGTATCAGCGCGCCAACGGGGGGTGGCCCGCGAACTGGGATCCGCTGCGCGTGCTTGCGCCGGAGGAAGCGGTGAGGCGCGGCGATGCACGTATCCTGCGGTTGCAGGTCGTCGTGGACGGGACCCCGGCGGTTTGGGCCGGGCAATACGACCGGCAAACGCTCCAACCCACGCAAGGACGCTGTTTCGAGTTGCCCGGGCTCGTCAGCGCTGAGAGCGTCGAAGTGGTGCGCTGCCTGATGTCGATTGAGCCGCCGGCTCCCGAGATGGTGCGCGCGATCGAGGGGCTGTATGCTGGTTTGAACGCTCGAAGATTCGCGGCATCCGCATCGAAACGATACCTATCGAGCCGGTCCGGTACCAGCGCCACACGGCAACGACAGACCGCATTGTCGTCGAAGACCCGGGTGCGCCGCCCGTCTGGGTCCGTTTCTACGAGGTCGATATGAACCGCCCGTTCATGGCCAACCGCGACGGCAAGAAGGTGTACGCGCTGGCGGACGTGCACCAGGAACGGCGCACCGGCTACGGCTGGTACACCTATGCTCCCGCTGCGCTGCTCGACCATGATCATCCGGCCTGGCGGCGCCGGTGGGCGTCCCCGTAGGCTGGCGCTCTCTCCCGGGATAGTCCCTGCGTGCGCAAAGTGCCTGGGCAGACTCGGTTCTTCCCGAGAAGGAGGCCGCGGCCGATGTTCAATCAGGAAGCGCGGTCAACTGACACGCTCGTATCCCAGGTTTTCGATGTCCACAATCGCGCTGATGACGCCCGTCTTGATGCGGCACAAGCGGCCATCGTCCGCGCATTGGCCGTCAAGTGAGGAAAGGCGGTCGAGAACGGCAATGAGCCCTTTGCGGTACGCGCCGCGGCCTTGGGGCGTGAGGTACTGTTCGAGGTACAACGTCCGCTGCGGCGAGTCGGCGAACAGGACCTCGACGTGCAGTTCCCCCGGGCGATGCGGGTCTTGCTTGAGTGTTTCGGGCCAGGCGTCGAAGAAAGCGTCCTCTGCGTTGCAGAACAGGTCGGCAACGCCCTGCCGCGCGTCTTGTGTGCGGGGCCGGTAGTAGATATCGATAACCTCTTCGAGGGTGTCGAGCACGTCGCGATGGGGGTCTTGCAGGAGGCGGCCCGCTACCGCCGTGTTCACTTCCACTGCGGGGTTGACCATCGGGCCTTGATAGATCATGCTGCCGCGCGCCCCATCTTCGTAATGCTCGCGGATAGCGGCGCTTGTGCGTTTCGGGTACGGAAGAAAATATGATAGGCGATTGCGCCGCGCGCCGTGGTACAGCCAGACCCCGCCGGACGTGCCGTAAGCGCATTTGAGCCGCGCAATAAACGCCTTGCGCCGCTCCGGCGCAACGTACGTGCCGCGCCAGCCCTGGTCCATGAAGCAGTCCACATGGCCGCTCAGCGCAACCACATGGTCTTCTTCCTCCGGGGTGAGCGGCCCGGCATTCGCGGCGAGCCAGTTGGACGGGATGGCCGTCACGGTCAGATGAGGCCACCGGCTTCTGAGGTACTGTGCAGCGCGCGCATTCATGCGCGCGTTGTAGCCCACCTGCCCATCATTGCCCGCGCATTCCGGGCACATGCAGCAACCCAGGTCGCAGGACTCGAGATGGATGCCGCCGAACGCGAAGTTGTCCAGCGAGCAATCCAGGATCTTCTCTACATAACGCCAGGATTCTTCTTTCGCGCCACACAACGCGTGAGGATGGGGTTTCCCCTCGGAATCGACGCCCCGCACGCCCGGGTCGGCTTCGATAATCTGGTCGTACCCCCAACTCAGTAAGCCCATGCCGAACATAATTTTCATATTCCGGTTCGTGGCGGCTTGGATGATCCGGCGCACCATGTCGGCGCGCCCCTGTTCGCGAAAGACACTCTCGATGTCCGGAGGATACCCGTAGGTCGCGAACAGGCCCCAGACATCGAGGAAGTGGAATCCGGCTTCGGCCTGTACATCCAGCGCGCGGACAAGCCCGTCGAACGTAATTTCATCAAGCTGTGGAGCCGGCCAGTTCTGCAAGGGAAGCGGGTCGTTCCGCATGTCGTTAATCCACGCGCCAAACGCCACCCGATGCGTGTAACCCTGGCCGTTCTTCGCGGGCCCGCCGGCCGGGTGCAGCGCGATGCCGCTATCGCTGGCCGCGAGCGCCGTGCCCGCCGCCATCGTCTTCAAGAAGGCTCTCCGGTCCATAATGATTTTCTCCTTGTAGTCACCTAGGCCAGCAACCTGTGCAGCCAAGGAATAGGCCCGCCATTTTTTTGCTCCACCAGTTGCAGATGCCGATCGTGGGACGCAATCATGACCATAAGGGGTTGATTCAGGATTGTGCAAACGCCGTGCGCAAGGTACATCTGGATTCTGTGCATTTGGCGGAGTAAGCTGACCGCGTACCTGCTCATCATGTGCCGGCGAGAGTTTTTTCGAAATAGGGGTTCCCTCCATGTGGCGCAAACGTACACTCATCTGGCTTACAGGAGTCTGTGTGGCGTTGATTCCCGAATTGACCCTTGCGGAGCAGGACGCGCGGAACGTGGCTGACGTACTGAGGGCGATGGACGTGTGGATTCTGACGCAGCCGAAATGCGTTGAGTCATTCCCGGGGACATCTTGTGACCTCGCGGCCTGCACAGGGCTGGTGGCGTCGAAAGGCGAGGGCATTGAGGAGTGTCTGGCGTGGCCGTTGCAGCGTCTCGCCGACACAAGCGGCGTACGGCTCCCCATTCTGGAGTCGGCGCAGGAACCCGTCGTCGCGGTCGTGTTGGCCGAGACTCCCGGCGCTTTCCCGGCTGAGTTGAAGATGGACGATACGATGTTCGCGCGAATGGGCGAACAGGGGTATGGCCTGGTCATCGGGGCCGGCAACGTAACGCTGGCTGCGCGGACTCGCAACGGGCTGCGTTATGGTCTGACGACGCTCGCCCAGATCGCAGCGGACCGGACGGTCCTGCCGGGCATGGCCATTCTTGACTGGCCGTCGCTCCAGTATCGTGGTGTGCAACAGGATGTCTCGCGCGGGCAAGTGCCGGCTCCGGAGACTATGAAACGGCTGGCAAGTGTCCTGGCGGAAGGCAAGATGAACGTGCTTGAGTTCTACCTCGAACACGTCTACAAATACAGAGCTTTTCCAGACATTTCGCCGCCCGAAGGATATACGCCGGAAGAAGTGAGCGACTTTGGCCGGTATGCGGCGGGGCTGGGTATCGAGGCGCATCCCTTGTTGCAGGGGCTTGGTCATGCATTTCACATCCTCGGCAAACCGCAATATCAGCATTTGCGCATCGGGCCCGCAGCGGAAATGCCCTGGATCATGACGTTCGACATCCGGAAGCCCGAGGCCGTGCAGATGGTTGTCACCATGATTGAGGAACTCTGCGAGACCTGCCCGGGCGAACTGTTCAATGTAGACATAACCGAAATTGACACTGATGGGCTCGAGGCGGACGGATTGTCGTTGGATGAAATAACGGACCTGGTGTTCGGGTATGTGCTCAAACTGCATGATACGGTCAAGAAACACGGCAGGCGCTTGATGATCACGCAGGGGCCGCTCGACAGCCGGGGCCATCTCTCCGGCATGGGACCCAATCTCGCCGCACTGCCGAAAGACATTGTGATCGGAAGTTACTATTGCGCAGGCGGACCATATCAACCGGCGTGGGAGAAGGATTTTCCGCGATTGCACGAGAACGGCCTTGACTTCTTCGCGCAGGCATGGATTTACAGTCATCTGTGGCTGACGCCCTGGGTGGCCCGTGCTGCGGAGTTTTCAGACCTGGAGATCTCGCGCGGGCTCCAACACGGCGCGATGGGCAGTATCACTTGCGACTGGGGCGATGCCGGGCATTTTCATTTTGTCGGTCAGGAGTGGCTGCCCTATCTATATCATGGCGCGTGCGCCTGGAGCGGGGCGCATTTCGATCGCGACTATTTCCGGCAAGCTTGCGCGCGCGTCTTGTACGGCGTGAACAATGATACCGTGATCCGTGCGATCGAAGGTGCAAGCAACGTGAATGCGCAAGCCGTTCCTGTCCGCGATAAGGACGGCAACGAGACCAGCGTAGCCACGACGTACATTTGGGAGTTTGTTCACGACCCGTTCACGCATCCCGACATTACGCGGCTGGCCGATCCTGCCGGTGCGGGACAAAGGCTTCTCGATATCGCCGTGCCCGCACTCGCCGCGCTGCTCGAGGAATTGCCCAAAGCCAGGCGGAACAAAGACAACATCGAGCAGTGGATCTTCGGCGCGCGCTGCTATATTGCCCTCGGACATAAACTTGTAGCGCTGGGGCATTACAACGATGCGAGGGTTCCCCGAAGGCAAGTGATAGACGAGCTTGAAGCGGTTGCAGCGGAATTCGAAACGTTGCAGAACGAGTTCAAGCGCCTGTGGCTTGCGGAGAACCGCGAGAACGATGGATACGAGGAACTCGTAAGGCGATTCACGTACACCATTCTGCCGTGCCGCCTGAAGGCGAAGGAACTGCAAGCGCCATGAGACGCCTCCACCGGCGGCGGAGGAGACTCTCCCCCGCAATTAAGACGGCGTCGGCCAAGAACGCCTTTCTCGCGTGCGCATATTCGGAGGCGCCCATGGCGAAACTTGCACTCTGTGGCACGGGCGTTCCGCTCGAGTGGTAATGATACCCATACAAAGCGCATGGTTTCCGCGTTCGCGGGGATGATGCCCATGCCGCGGCTGCCAAGGGTCCGGTCCGCTTGTGGCAGTCTTGTGGCCGTCACTTCCGGGTTTGTCGGTGTTTATAGGCGGTTGGTTGTGCGTGCGAGGCAGGTTTACCGCCGCATTATCTGCGGCAGGCGGAGAATGTCGAGCAGACCCGCAACATCGTTCCCGGGTGAAACATAATCCGCAACAGCCTTGATGGCGTCCTGGGCGTTGGCGGGACACGCGAAGAAGCCCACGGCGTCGCGGAGAGGCATGTCGCCGACAGAGTCGCCGACGCCAACGGCCTCGTCGCGGGTTACGCCGTGTTCGGCCATCAGCGCGGCGAGCGTGGTGCCTTTGTTCACGCCGGACATGGAAATGTTGAGGTAGTAGCTGGTCGCATTGATCACCGGTTCCGGCAGTTGCCGTTCCTTGACCAGAGCCTGGATCGCCGTTTCCATCTCGGCGAATACGCCCGGCTGTTCGGCGTAGACCGAAAGCATGGCTTCCTTGCCGAATTGATACAGCGCGCCAGGATAGCGCGGCAGCAGTACGCTGTCGAGGTACTCGCGGATTACGCGGAGTCCATGTACCTTGTCAAGCGTGACGCCAGGTCCGAAGCGCGACCAGTTGTCATGCAGAGAATACAGCACGGCTCCGTTTTCGGCGATGATCGGCAGGCGTACGTCCAATATTTTTGCCAAGACCTCGACATAGGGCTGTGGCCGGCCAGTGCAGAGCGTCACCGGTGGGATCGGGCCGTTGCCATTCGCCGCGGCGCGGCAGAGGCGCGCCAGTTCCCAAAACAGGTCCAAATCCCACGGTTCTGACTCCTCCGGACTCAGGCACCCGTCGATATCCGTGATGATCCACTTGAAGCTCATGCGAAGACTCCCCGGAAAGGAGCGTATTGTTCGTGGAAAACGGGGGAAAAGTCAAAAGCGTGGCAGGAGAGCCTTTTGCGGCGCAGGCCGGCAGGAAACACAGAACGAAGCGGCGGGATGGAGCGTCCGGATTTACGGAGACCGGTGGAATCAGTACCGGTCCCTGTCGTCCATGGTGTCCACCGCCGCGAGCGGCCTACTTCTGTCTCTTCGGGCGATGGATGTGCGTGCTGTGTCCGTAGAAGGAGGCGGCGGATTCCATGAGGGTTTCGCTGAGCGTGGGGTGGGCGTGAATGGTCAGGTCGAGGTCGCGCGCGATGGCGCCCATCTCAATCGCGAGGGCGCCTTCCGCAATGAGTTCGCCCGCGCCTTGGCCGACGATGCCTACCCCAAGCACCTGCTCTGTATCGGGGTCGCAGACGAGCTTGGTGAGCCCTTCCTCCCGGTGCAGCGTTGCGGCGCGTCCGGAAGCGGCCCAAGGAAAGCGCAACACCTTGACGGCCTGCTCGCTCGCTTTGGCCTCGGATTCCTGGAGGCCGCACCATGCGATCTCGGGGTCGGTGAACGCGACCGCGGGAATGGCGCGCGGCTCGAAGGCGACGTTGCGGCCCGCGATGACTTCCGCCGCGACCCGGCCTTCGTGGGATGCCTTGTGCGCGAGCATGGGGCCGTTGACGATGTCGCCGACGGCGAAAACAGCGGGGTCGTCCGTGCGGCGTTGCGCGTCGACCTTGATGAAGCCTCTCGGGTCGAGTTGCACCCTGGTGGCTTTGAGGCCCAGCCCGCTCGAATTGGGTTTCCTTCCGACACAGACGAGCACTTTTTCGAAGACGCGGTGCGCCTGCTCGATATTCGGGCCTTCGAGGCGCACGTGCATACCGTCTGTTTCTTCCTTGAGTTCCGCGACGGTGGTGTTCAGGAGGATTTCCTGGAAAACGCTTTCCATGCGCTGGTACAGCGGGCGGACGAGGTCGCGGTCCGCGCCGGGCAGCAAGCCGCCGCCCATCTCGACGACGGTGACCTTGACGCCGAGCCGGGCATAGACGGAGCCGAGTTCCAGGCCGATATAGCCGCCGCCAATGACCAGCATGTCCTGGGGAATGTCAGGCAATTGCAGCGCAGTGGTCGAATTCATCATGCGGGGCGAGTCGATGAGCGGTCCGAAGAGCGCGGGCCGTGATCCGGCCGCGATAATCGTGTGTTCGGCTTGGAGATGAACGTGCATATTCTCGCCGAAGATTTCGAGCGTGTTGGAGTCGAGGTAAGTCGCGCGGCCTTGGATGTACTGGACTTTCCGCGTCTTGCACAGTTGGCCGAGGCCGCCGGTCATTTGGTTGACGACGTCTTGGGTGCTGTTGCGCAGGCGGCTGAGTTCGAGTTCGGGTTCCGCGAACTTGAGGCCCCAGTGCACAGCGTCTTTTGCGTCGTTGATGATCTTCGCGACGTGCAGGAGCGCTTTGGAGGGAATACAGCCGCGATAGAGGCACGTGCCCCCCGGGTTCGGCTCGACGTCGATGAGCGCGACCTCGATACCAAGGTCCGCGGCAAGGAAGGCCGCGGCATAGCCGCCGGGCCCGGCGCCAATAATGGCGAGTTTCGTGCGGCGTATTTCAGTCATTGCATGTCTTCCAGAAAGAATCCCCACGGCTGTTCGAGCATTTCGGCCACCCAGCGCAAGAAGCGAGCCGCCTCAGCACCGTCAATGATACGATGGTCGTACGATAAACTCAATGGCAGCATGAGGCGGGGCGCGAATTGGCCGTTCAGGAAGACCGGCTCGACCGCCCCGCGCGAAACGCCCAGGATCGCGACCTCGGGCGCGTTGATTATCGGCGTGAAACCCGTCCCGCCGATGCCGCCCAGATTGCTGATGGTGAACGTGCCGCCCTGCATCTCTTCCAGCGTGAGTTTGCGCGCCCGGGCCCTGGACGCGAGCTGGTTCATTTCCACCGATATCTGCTTGACGCTCTTCTTGTCCGCGTCGCGGATGACCGGCACGAGCAGGCCGTGTTCCGTGTCCGCCGCGAT